>CALHBZ010000201.1 GCA_937930605.1 Streptococcus oralis | reverse complement strand
TCGAACCAGGACCAGCTGACAAATCCTACGGTATCCATGTTGCTAAGATTGCTGGTTTACCAGCAGAACTTTTAGCAAGAGCGGATAAGATTTTAACGCAACTGGAGAGTCAGGGACAAGAAAGCCCAGCTCCAATAAGACAAACAAGTGCTGTCACTGAACAGATTTCACTCTTTGATACGCCTGAAGAACACCCTATCCTAGCAGAATTAGCTCAGCTGGATGTGTACAATATGACACCTATGCAGGCTATGAATGTCTTGGTCGCGTTCAAACAGAAATTATAAATCGTTCCAAAACAGATTTGTTTCTCAAAAGTTGAGCTTATGTGTTTGTAAAGGATTTAGTCTTGAAATTGGCAGGACTAAGTCTTTTTTCTCCTTTTCACGTCTTTTAGGAAAAACTTCATGAGTCTATATGACAGAAGAGTTCAGTAGAGGGTGAAAAAAAGCCCCAAACTTAGATTTTTCCAAGTTTTGGGGGCGAATATTGGGTGTTTCCTTGTTTATGATAACTTGATCATTGTCTTATTTTCCCTCAGCTAACTCTTTTCCGAGTTGGATGAGGTAGTCTTTCAAATCATCCTTGACTTGAGGGTGCTTGAGGGCGTAGTCAATGGACGTTTTCATAAAGCCAAACTTATCTCCGACATCGTAGCGAGCTCCCTTGAACTCACGAGCAAAAACACGTTGTGTTTTATTGAGGGTGTCGATCGCATCTGTCAGCTGTATTTCATTTCCTGCACCTGGAGTTTGGTTTTCGAGGATTTGAAAAATTTCAGGTGTGAGGAGGTAACGTCCGATGATAGCAAGGTCGCTAGGGGCCTCCTCTGGCGCAGGTTTTTCAACGAAGGTTTCAACACTGTAAAGTCCATCTTTTCCTTCGCCTTGCGGAGCAATCACCCCATAGGCAGAGACTTCGTCGTGAGGGACAGGCATGACAGCGATAGTGGACGCGTGGGTATGCTCGTAGTCATCCATGAGTTGTTTGGTAAGCGGAACAGCCTTGTTGTTAGTGATATCCATCAAGTCATCACCAAGCATAACGACAAAAGGTTCGTTTCCGACGAAAGCCTTGGCTTGCAAAACAGCATCTCCGAGACCACGCGGATGAGTTTGGCGGATGAAATGCAGACGCATGCCAGTTGTCTCATCAACTAGTTTCAAAAGATCTGTTTTCCCTTTTTCTTTGAGGTTGTATTCCAATTCGAAGTTTGAGTCGAAGTGGTCCTCGATGGAACGTTTCGACTTACCAGTAACAACCAAGATATCTTCAATTCCAGACTTGAGGGCTTCTTCAACGATAAATTGGATAGTAGGTTTGTCTACGATTGGCAACATTTCCTTGGCCAAGGCTTTAGTTGCAGGGAGGAAACGAGTTCCCAATCCAGCGGCAGGGATGACTGCTTTTCTGACTTTTTGTTTCATAATGTTCCTTTCTATAAGGGTCTAAGACCATTCGTTTTCTGCTTTAAATTCATTGTTCATGATGTCATTGATTGCTTCTTTGATATTGACACCTTCATAGATAACTCGGTAGATGGCTTGTGTGATTGGCATGTAGACACCTAATTCCTGAGCCAGTTCGTAAGCTGCTCGAGTTGTTGAAATTCCTTCAATGACCATGCCCATGTTGGCTTCGATGTCTGCTAGAGATTCTCCACGACCGAGAGCGTCACCCGCTCTCCAGTTACGAGAGTGGACAGATGTCCCCGTTACGATCAAATCACCGACTCCAGAAAGACCGCTATAAGTCAGAGGATTAGCTCCAAGAGCGACCCCTAGGCGGGTGATTTCTGCCAAGCCACGAGTGATGATGGCCGCTTTGGCATTGTCGCCAAAGCCTAGGCCATGTAATGCACCTGCACCAACTGCGATGATGTTTTTAAGAGCACCAGCGGTTTCAACCCCGATAACATCAGTATTGGTATAGAGGCGGAAGTAGTGATTGCTAAAGAGGTTTTGGACGTACTGGGCCGTTTCAAGATCTTTAGATGCTGCAGTAATCAAGGTGATATCGCGTACAATGGTTTCCTCAGCGTGGCTAGGTCCTGAAACAACAACAATGTCACTACGGAGGTCAGCTGGAATTTCCTCTTCAAGAATGGTTGAGAGGCGTTTGTGACTATCTGGTTCCAAGCCTTTGGAGGCATGCATGATGACAACCTTGTGATCGAGTACCTTTGCTACTTGTTGGGCAACCAGTCTCGTTACTTTTGTTGGGACTACAAATAGAACAGCATCCACATCCTTTAGTGTTTCTTCTAAGTCATGGTAGGCTTTGATGTTTTCGTCGAGTAGGATATCTTTAAAGTAGCGTTTATTTGTATGTTGACTATTGATTTCATCAATTTGGTCAGGGACATTTCCCCAAATGCGAACCTCGTGTCCATTGTCGTTTAGGACCTGCGAAAGGGCAGTTCCCCAAGAACCAGGACCCAAGACAGCGATGGTTTGTTTCTTCATTTTTTCCTCCTTGTAAGAGTTCTTCCTTTCATTTTACCATAAAAAGCCTTTTCATGCATCACCTGTGGATGAAAGCGTACTAATTTATAATAAGGAGACTTTTTTGACAAGATTCCTCTTTTTTGCTAGAATAGCATCAATATGAACGAATGAGAAGGAGCTGACGCAGGATGTCGCTCCCTTTATCTATTTTATTAGGAGGAATTATGCTCATTAAAAAAATAAAAACCTATAAATGGCAGGCCTTGGCATCCCTAGTAATGACAGGCTTGATGGTTGCAAGCTCGCTCTTGCAACCGCGCTATTTGCAAGAGGTGTTAGAGGCATTGTTGGCTAATCAACATGAGGCCATCTATAGCATTGGTGCCTGGTTGATAGGAGTAGCCCTAGTCGGTTTGGTTGCAGGTGGGGTCAATGTGACACTTGCAGCCTATATTGCTCAAGGAGTGTCTTCGGATCTTCGGGAAGACGCCTTTCGCAAGATTCAGACTTTTTCTTACGCTAATATCGAGCAGTTTAATGCCGGCAACCTTGTCGTCCGTATGACCAATGATATCAACCAAATTCAGAACGTGGTGATGATGGCTTTTCAAATCCTCTTCCGTCTTCCTCTTCTCTTTATCGGTTCTTTTATCTTGGCGATTCACACTCTTCCATCGCTTTGGTGGGTGATTGTCCTTATGGTGCTCCTAATCTTTGCACTAACTGCCATTATGATGGGAATGATGGGACCACGATTTGCCAAGTTTCAAACCCTTCTTGAACGGATCAATGCTATTGCAAAAGAAAATCTACGTGGTGTGCGTGTAGTCAAATCCTTTGTGCAGGAAAAAGCACAGTTTACCAAATTTACCGAGGTTTCAGATGAACTTCTCGGTCAAAATCTTTATATCGGCTACGCCTTCTCAGTTATAGAACCCGTTATGATGCTAGTGGGTTATGGCGCGGTCTTTCTCTCTATCTGGTTGGTAGCTGGAATGGCTCAGTCAGATCCATCTGTAGTGGGTTCAATTGCTTCCTTTATCAATTATCTCAGCCAGATTATCTTTACTATCATCATGGTTGGTTTTTTGGGAAATTCTGTCAGCCGTGCCATGATTTCCTTGCGCCGTATTCGTGAGATTTTAGATACCGAGCCAGCGATGACCTTTAAAAATCTCCCAGATGAAGAGTTAGAAGGAAGTCTCTCTTTTGAAAATGTGACCTTTACCTATCCCAATGATGATGAGCCTATTCTGAAAAATGTAACCTTTGATATTGCGCCTGGTCAGATGGTCGGTGTGGTTGGAGCGACTGGAGCAGGGAAGTCCACCTTGGCTCAGTTAATTCCACGACTGTTTGATCCACAGGAGGGATCTATTAAGATTGGTGGCAAGGATATTCGAGATGTCAGCGAGGGAACCTTGCGTAAAACAGTTTCCATCGTCTTGCAACGTGCTATTCTCTTTAGCGGAACCATTGCAGATAATCTCCGTCAAGGAAAAAGTAATGCCAGCGTGTCAGAACTGGAACGTGCAGCACAAATCGCTCAAGCCAGCGAATTTATCGGACGCATGGAAAACAAATTTGAGAGTCAGGTCGAAGAACGTGGCACCAACTTTTCTGGTGGACAAAAGCAACGGATGTCCATTGCCCGTGGGATTGTCAGCAATCCCCGTATCCTGATCTTTGACGATTCGACTTCGGCCTTGGATGCTAAGTCAGAAAGACTCGTACAGGAAGCTTTGAACAATGATCTGAAAGGGACAACAACGATTATCATCGCTCAAAAGATCAGTTCAGTCGTCCATGCAGACAAGATTTTGGTCTTGGACCAAGGGCGCTTGATTGGAGAAGGACGGCATGCAGACTTGGTAGCTAACAATGCCGTTTACCGTGAAATCTACGAAACACAAAAGGGAAAGGAGGAATAAAATGAAAACCGTTCGATTTTTCTGGAATTATTTTAAAGTTTACAAGTTCTCCTTTGTCATTGTGATTCTGATGGTTGCGATTGCGACAATTGCCCAAGCCCTCTTTCCAGTTTTTTCAGGCCAAGCAGTCACAGAGCTCGCTAACCTGGTTCTGGATTATCAAAATGGGACTTCAGAACTAGCCTGGCAGAGTTTATCAGCTCTGATGCTGAATCTAGCTCTGGTTGTCCTCGCCCTAGTAGTATCCAGTTTGATTTACATGACCTTTATGACCCGTGTGATTGCTGAGTCGACAAATGAGATGCGTAAGGGCCTTTTTGGTAAACTTTCCCGTTTGACGGTTTCTTTCTTTGACCGCCATCAGGATGGGGATATTCTCTCTCGCTTCACTAGTGACTTGGATAACATCCTTCAAGCCTTCAATGAAAGTTTAGTTCAGGTTATGAGCAATATTGCCCTTTACATCGGTTTGATTTTTGTCATGTTTTCAAAAAATGTGACGCTAGCCCTGATAACAGTAGCCAGCACCCCAGTGGCCTTTCTCATGCTGGTCTTCATCGTGAAAATGGCCCGCAAGTACACCAATCTCCAGCAAAAAGAAGTTGGGAAACTCAATGCCTACATGGACGAAAGTATTTCAGGGCAGAAAGCTGTTATCGTACAAGGAATTCAGGACGACATCGTAGCAGGTTTTGTGGAGCAAAATGAGCGCGTGCGCAAGGCAACCTTTAAAGGGAGAATGTTCTCAGGGATCCTCTTTCCAGTTATGAATGGGATGAGCTTGGTCAATACGGCTATCGTCATTTTTGCAGGTTCGGCGGTCTTGCTGAACGATCCAAGCATCGAAACAACGACAGCCCTAGGTTTGATTGTCATGTTTACCCAATTTTCTCAGCAGTACTACCAGCCGATTATCCAAGTGGCTGCTAGCTGGGGGAGTCTTCAGTTGGCCTTTACTGGGGCAGATCGTATCCAGGAAATGTTTGATGCAGAAGAAGAGATTCGCCCGCAAAATGCATCTGCCTTTACGGGATTGCGAAAAGGCGTTGAAATCAGTCATGTTGATTTTTCTTATGTGCCTGACAAGCCGATTTTGAAAGATGTTAGCATTTCTGCTCCTAAGGGGCAGATGATAGCAGTTGTCGGCCCGACTGGTTCGGGGAAAACAACCATCATGAACCTCATCAATCGTTTCTACGATGTGGATGCAGGTAGCATTTCCTTTGATGGCAAAGACATACGTGACTACGACTTGGACAGTTTGCGGAGCAAGGTTGGTATTGTCTTGCAGGATTCGGTCTTGTTTAGTGGAACGATTCGGGATAATATCCGCTTCGGTGTGCCAGATGCGAGTCAGGAAATGGTTGAAGCAGCTGCAAAGGCAACTCACATTCATGACTATATCGAAAGCTTGCCTGACAAGTATGATACCCTTATTGATGATGAGCAAAATATCTTCTCGACTGGTCAGAAACAATTAATTTCCATCGCTCGAACTCTGATGACTGATCCTCAGGTCTTAATCTTAGATGAAGCGACTTCCAATGTGGATACCGTAACAGAGAGCAAGATTCAACATGCCATGGAGGCGATTGTAGCAGGTCGAACCAGTTTTGTCATTGCCCATCGTTTGAAGACCATCCTCAATGCCGACCAGATTATTGTCCTCAAAGATGGAGAGGTCATTGAACGGGGGAATCATCATGAGTTGCTCAAACTTGGTGGCTTCTACTCAGAACTCTATCACAATCAATTCGTCTTCGAATAAGAAAAAAGTTGTCCTTTTGGGCAGCTTTTTCTTGTCCATAAAAAATTCTTATCACGGTCTTTAAAAAAACATATTAGACAGGAAAAGGTTGGAGTGATAAGATAAGACTGTCGCAAGAAAATCGAAAGGAGACACATCATGGCTAGAACGGTTGTAGGAGTTGCTGCAAATCTGTGTCCTGTAGATGCAGAAGGGAAAAACATTCATTCATCTGTATCTTGTAAATTTGCAGAGAGCATTCGTCAAGTCGGAGGTCTCCCTTTAGTGATTCCTGTAGGGGATGAGTCCGTTGTGCGCGATTATGTGGAAATGATTGACAAACTCATCTTGACAGGTGGGCAAAATGTCCATCCTCAGTTTTATGGAGAGAAAAAAACCATCGAGAGCGATGATTACAACCTTGCTCGTGATGAATTTGAATTGGCACTCTTGAGAGAAGCACTCCATCAGAATAAGCCCATTTTAGCAATCTGCCGTGGTGTCCAGCTGGTCAATGTTGCTTTTGGTGGTACGCTCCACCAAGAAATTGAGGGACACTGGCAAGGTCTGCCTTTTGGAACATCTCATTCGATTGAGACAGTAGAAGGAAGTGTGGTTGCTAAGTTGTTTGGCAAAGAAAGCCAAGTTAACTCAGTCCATCGTCAAAGTATCAAAGATTTGGCACCTAACTTCCGTGTGACTGCTATTGATCCAAGAGACCAGACTATCGAAGCGATTGAGTCTGTCGACGAGCATCGTATCATCGGCTTGCAGTGGCATCCAGAATTTCTGGTCAATGAAGAAGACGGCAATTTAGAACTATTTGAGTATTTATTAAATGAATTGTAACGGTTAGAGTCTCTAGCCGTTTTTATTCGTCCTTTCAGATTTTTTATATTTTAGCATTTTTACGCAAACGTTTGAATTATGATAAAAATTGGGCAAATTCAATAAAAAAGCTTGAAAAAATCAAAGGTAAGCGTTATGATAGAAAAGAAGAAATATTGGAGGAATATCATGTCACATATTAAATTTGATTATTCAAAAGTTTTAGATAAATTTGTTGCCCCACATGAAGTGGAGTACATGCAAGCACAAGTAACAGCAGCAGACGAATTGATCCGCAAAGGAACTGGTGCTGGAAGCGACTTTTTGGGTTGGTTGGACCTTCCTGAAAACT
>CALHBZ010000200.1 GCA_937930605.1 Streptococcus oralis | reverse complement strand
CAGCAGCTATTACTTACTTTGATAGCTACCGTTCAGCTGACCTTCCAGCTAACTTAATCCAAGCACAACGTGACTACTTTGGTGCCCACACTTACCAACGTAAAGACAAAGAAGGAACATTCCACTACTCTTGGTATGACGAAAAATAAGTAGGTCTGCCATGGGGAAACGGATTTTATTACTTGAGAAAGAACGAAATCTAGCTCATTTTCTCAGTCTGGAACTCCAAAAAGAGCAATACCGTGTTGATCTGGTAGATGAAGGACAAAAAGCCCTCTCCATGGCTCTCCAGACAGACTATGACTTGATTTTACTGAATGCTCATCTGGGGGATATGACGGCCCAGGATTTTGCAGATAAGCTGAGTCGGACAAAACCAGCCTTAGTGATCATGGTCTTGGACCATCGCGAAGAATTGCAAGCCCAGATTGAGACGATCCAGCGCTTCGCCGTTTCTTACATCTATAAGCCAGTGATTATTGATAATCTGGTAGCTCGTATTTCAGCGATTTTCCGAGGTCGGGACTTTATCGACCAACACTGTAGTCAGATGAAGGTCCCAACGTCATACCGCAACCTACGTATGGATGTAGAACATCATACCGTTTATCGTGGCGAGGAGATGATTGCTCTGACGCGTCGTGAGTATGACCTTTTGGCCACTCTCATGGGAAGCAAGAAGGTTTTGACTCGTGAGCAGCTATTGGAAAGTGTTTGGAAGTACGAAAGTGCGACAGAAACCAATATCGTGGATGTTTATATCCGTTATCTGCGTAGCAAACTTGATGTAAAAGGTCAAAAAAGCTACATTAAAACCGTGCGTGGTGTTGGTTACACCATGCAAGAATAGCAAAGCAGTTGCAGTTGTGTAACTGCTTTTTTTGAGGAATTTCTATATATTGACATGCAGTCAGGTCTTTGCTACAATCAGTTAAGGAGGAAAAATCTAATGAAATTTTTGAAAAAAGTGATGCAAGCTGGACTCGCAGTCCTTTTCTTTGGTTTGCTAGCAACAAGTACCGTATTTGCGGATACCACAGGTGGACAGTTTGTTGATAAGAATAATAGAAAATACTATATAAAAGATGACCATAAAGCGATCTATTGGCATAAAATAGACGGTAAAACCTACTATTTTGATGATGGAGGAGAGATGGTTGTTGGTTGGCAATACATAGAAATTCCAGGAACAGGCTACCGAGATAATCTATTTGATAATAGTCCAGTTTTCGAAATTGGCCTTCAACAGAAGTGGTACTACTTTGGACAAGATGGGACTCTCCAAGAATTTGTTGGCTGGCAACAATTAGAGATTAAGGATTCATTAAATGTTGGCAAAAAATATGGTGAAGGCTTTGAAGGTCCAGAAGTCCTTAAATTAGCAAATTATTACTTTAATGAAGATCATTCTTTAAAGACAGGTTGGCTCTACGATCAATCTAACTGGTATTACTTAGCAAAAACAGGTTATTCAGGGAAAGACTACCTTGGTGGTGAAAGACGTGCGGGTTGGATAAACGATGATTCGACTTGGTACTACCTAGACCCAGAAACTGGCATTATGCAAACTGGTTGGAAATATTTTGGCAATAAGTGGTACTACCTCCGTTCATCAGGAGCTATGGAAACTGGCTGGTATCAAGATGGTTCAACTTGGTATTATCTAGATGCTCAAAATGGCGATATGAAGACAGGTTGGGCTTATGTCGGTAACAAGTGGTACTATCTCCGTTCATCAGGAGCCATGGCAACTGGCTGGGTGAAAGATGGTTCAACTTGGTACTACCTAAATGCAGGTAATGGCGATATGAAGACAGGCTGGTTCCAGGTCAATGGGAAATGGTACTACGCTTATAGCTCAGGTGCTTTAGCAGTTAGTACAAGAGTGGATGGCTACTACGTCAACTATAATGGCGAATGGGTTCAATAATGAAAGAGGCGATTGTGAAGGAAACAATCGCTTTTTTTGTAAAAATATAATAAAATAGATAGGAAAGAATAAATACTTGTGTAAAAAATGAGACGGTCTTTTCGTCTAGCAAAAGGAAAAAATGACAAAAGAAGTTGGTGTCGGTCAGGCACATAGTAAGATTATTTTAATAGGAGAGCACGCTGTCGTTTATGGTTATCCTGCCATTTCCCTGCCTCTCTTAGAGGTGGAGGTGACTTGTAGGGTGATTCCTGCTGAAAGTCCATGGCGTCTTTATGAGGAGGATACCTTGTCTATGGCGGTGTATGCTTCGCTTGAGCATCTAAATATCAAGGATGCTTGCATTCGTTGTCAGATTGACTCAGCTATTCCTGAAAAACGGGGGATGGGTTCGTCAGCAGCTATCAGCATAGCAGCCATTCGAGCTGTTTTTGACTACTATCAAGCCGAACTGCCTCATCATGTATTGGAAATCTTGGTCAATCGAGCAGAGATGATTGCCCATATGAATCCAAGTGGTTTGGATGCCAAGACCTGTCTCAGTAATCGACCGATTTGTTTTATCAAGAATGTCGGCTTTACAGAATTAAACATGGACTTATCAGCCTATCTGGTGATTGCAGATACAGGCGTTTACGGTCATACACGCGAAGCCATCCAAGTGGTTCAAAGTAAGGGCAAGGATGCTCTCCCGTTTTTACATGCCTTGGGAGAATTGACACAGCGGGCAGAAGATGCGATTAGACAAAAAGATGCTGAAAAACTGGGACAAATCTTCAGTCAGGCGCATTTACATCTAAAAGAAATTGGTGTCAGTAGCCCTGAGGCAGATTCCCTCGTTGAAACGGCTCTGAGTCAGGGAGCCTTGGGTGCCAAGATGAGTGGTGGTGGGCTAGGAGGCTGTATCATAGCCTTGGTAGCTACTCTAGATCAAGCACAAGAACTAGCAAAACGATTAGAAGAGAAAGGAGCTGTTCAGACATGGATCGAAAGCCTGTAACAGTACGTTCCTACGCAAATATTGCCATCATCAAATACTGGGGAAAGAAAAAAGAAAAAGAGATGGTTCCTGCTACTAGCAGTATTTCTCTGACTTTGGAAAATATGTATACAGAGACGACCTTGTCACCTCTACCAGCCCATGCGACGGCTGATGCCTTTTATATCAATGGTCAGCTCCAAAATGAGGCGGAGCATGCTAAGATGAGCAAAATCATCGACCGTTACCGTCCAGCAGGTGAGGGATTTGTCCGTATTGATACCCAAAACAACATGCCAACCGCAGCGGGTTTGTCCTCAAGTTCCAGCGGTTTGTCCGCCTTGGTCAAGGCTTGCAATACCTATTTCCAGCTTGGTTTGGATCGGAGTCAGTTGGCGCAGGAGGCTAAGTTCGCTTCAGGTTCTTCCTCTCGTAGTTTTTATGGACCGATTGGTGCTTGGGACAAGGATAGCGGAGAAATTTATCCTGTAGAGACAGACTTGAAACTAGCTATGATTATGTTGGTGATAGAAGACAAGAAAAAACCAATCTCTAGTCGTGATGGGATGAAACTCTGTGTGGAAACCTCGACGACCTTTGATGACTGGGTCCGTCAGTCTGAGAAAGACTATCAGGAGATGCTGCTTTATCTCAAGGAGAATGACTTTGCCAAGGTTGGGGAATTGACTGAGAAAAACGCCCTTGCTATGCACGCTACGACCAAAACTGCATCACCAGCCTTTTCTTATCTCACAGATGCGACTTATGAAGCCATGGATTTTGTTCGCCAGCTTCGTGAGCAAGGGGAAGCCTGTTACTTTACCATGGATGCTGGTCCCAATGTCAAGGTTCTTTGTCTAGAGAAAGACTTGGAACACCTCTCAGAAATCTTGGGTCAACGTTATCGCTTGATTGTATCAAAAACAAAGGATTTAAGTCAAGATGATTGCTGTTAAAACTTGCGGAAAACTCTATTGGGCGGGTGAGTATGCTATTTTAGAACCAGGGCAGTTGGCCTTAATAAAGGCCATTCCCATCTATATGAGGGGAGAGATTGCCTTTTCTGATAGCTACCGTATTTACTCAGATATGTTTGATTTCGCAGTGGACTTGACGCCAAATCCTGCCTACAGTTTGATTCAAGAAACAATTGCTTTGGTGAATGACTTCCTCGCCGATCGTGGTCAGACTTTGCGACCTTTTTCCCTAGAAATTCATGGCAAAATGGAACGAGAAGGGAAAAAGTTTGGTCTAGGCTCTAGTGGCAGCGTCGTTGTCTTGGTTGTCAAGGCTCTGCTGGCTCTGTATCATCTTTCAATTGAACAGGATCTCTTGTTCAAGCTGGCTAGCACGGTCTTGCTCAAGCGAGGAGACAATGGTTCTATGGGAGACCTTGCCTGTATTGTGGCAGAGGATTTGGTTCTCTACCAGTCTTTTGATCGCCAGAAGGTAGCCGCTTGGTTGGAAGAAGAAAACTTGGCGACGGTTTTGGAGCGTGATTGGGGCTTTTCAATCTCACAAGTGCAACCAGCTCTAGAATGTGATTTCCTAGTGGGATGGACCAAGGAAGTGGCTGTATCGAGTCAAATGATTCAGCAAATCAAGCAAAACATAGACCAGAATTTTTTAACTTCCTCGAAAGCAACGGTGTCTGCTTTGGTAGAAGCCTTGGAGCAAGGAAAAGTCGAAAAAATTATCGAGCAAGTAGAAGTAGCCAGTAAGCTCTTAGAAGGCTTGAGCGTAGATATTTACACGCCTTCTCTTAGACAGCTGAAAGAAGCCAGTCAAGATTTACAGGCCGTTGCTAAGAGTAGTGGCGCTGGTGGCGGTGACTGTGGGATTGCCTTGAGTTTTGATGCGCAATCAACTGAAACCCTAAAAAACCGTTGGGCCAATCTGGGGATTGAGCTCTTATACCAAGAAAGGACAGGACATGACGACGAATCGTAAGGATGAGCACATCCGCTATGCCCTTGAGCAAAAAAGCTCCTATAATAGCTTTGATGAGGTCGAGTTAATCCACTCCTCGCTACCGCTCTATGACCTAGATGAAATTGATTTGTCTACAGAATTTGCAGGTCGACAATGGGACTTTCCTTTTTATATCAATGCCATGACGGGTGGGAGCGAAAAAGGTAAAGAAATCAATCAAAAGCTGGCTCAGGTGGCAGAAGCCTGTGGGATTTTATTTGTGACAGGTTCTTATAGCGCAGCCCTCAAAAATCCAACAGATGATACATTTTCTGTCAAATCTAGCCATCCAAATCTCCTCCTTGGAACCAATATTGGATTAGACAAGCCTGTCGACCTAGGGCTTCAGACTGTGACGGAGATGAATCCTTTACTTTTACAAGTGCATGTCAATGTCATGCAGGAATTGCTCATGCCTGAGGGAGAAAGGAAGTTTAGAAGCTGGCAATCGCATCTAGCGGATTATAGCAAGCAAATCCCCGTTCCCATCATTTTAAAGGAAGTAGGTTTTGGAATGGATGTCAAGACTATCGAGAGAGCCTATGAACTGGGGGTTCGAACGGTTGACCTGTCAGGTCGTGGTGGCACCAGCTTTGCCTATATCGAAAACCGTCGCAGTGGTCAGCGTGATTACCTCAATCAATGGGGGCAGTCTACTATGCAAGCCCTTCTCAATGCCCAAGACTGGAAAGACAAGGTCGAGCTCTTGATCAGTGGAGGGGTTCGGAACCCGCTTGATATGATTAAGTGCCTGGTCTTTGGAGCCAAGGCTGTAGGACTGTCTCGAACCGTTCTAGAATTGGTTGAAAGCTACACCGTCGAAGAAGTGATTGGCATTGTCCAAGGCTGGAAAGAAGATTTGCGCTTGATCATGTGTGCCCTTAACTGTGCAACTATAGCTGATCTGCAAAAAGTAGATTACATTCTATATGGAAAACTAAAAGAAGCGAATGATCAGATCTAAAGAGGTCGGGACAAGAATCCCGCTCTTTTTTGTATCTCTTTGTCAATCGCCTTTTTCCATCCTCAGACCGAGGTGACTTTTTTGAATTGTGATAAAATAGAAAAGAGAGGATGCAGCTATGAAAAAATTTCAAATCTTTTTATTTATTGAAGCCTGTCTTTTGACGGGAGCTCTGATTTTGATGGTATCAGAGCATTTTTCGCGTTTTCTGCTGATTTTATTCCTCTTTCTTCTCCTGATACGCTATTATACAGGTAAAGAGGGCAATAACTTCCTCCTCCTTGTGGCGACCATTCTTTTCTTTTTCATCGTCATGCTCAATCCTTTTGTGATTTTAGCTATCTTTGTAGCAGTCATATACAGCCTCTTTCTTCTCTATCCAATGATGAATCAAGAGAGAGAGGAGACCGACTTGGTCTTTGAAGAGGTAGTGACGGTTAAAAATGAAAAGAATCGCTGGTTTGGCAATCTCCATCATTTCTCTAGTCACCAGACCTGTCAGTTTGACGATATCAATCTCTTTCGCCTCATGGGCAAGGATACCATTCATCTAGAAAGAGTTATCCTAACCAATCATGACAATGTCATTATCCTTAGAAAGATGGTCGGAACGACTAGGATTATCGTACCTGTAGATGTGGAAATCAGTCTCAGTGTCAACTGCCTCTATGGGGATCTAACTTTCCTCCATCAACCCAAGCGAGCCCTTCGTAATGAACACTATCATCAGGAAACCAGGGACTATCTCAAGAGTAACAAGAGCGTCAAAATTTTCCTAACCAGTATGATTGGAGATGTGGAGGTGGTCAGAGGATGAAAAAGCAATCCTATCTGTTAATCGGGCTGACTTCTCTCCTCTTTATCCTCTTTTTGACCAATAGTCTGCTTGATATTTTTGAACTAGACTGGCCCTATTTGTTACAAGATATCGAAAAAACTGAAAAGTTAATCTTCTTGATCTTTGTCTTTAGCCTTTCCATGACCTTCTTTTTTGTCCTCTTTTGGCGAGTGATAGAAGAAGTCTCTCGCAGAAAAATGCAGGTCAATCTCAAGCGACTGCTAGCAGGGAAAGAGGTGATCCCCTTTGCGGATCCAGACTTGGAAGCCAGTTTCCAATCCTTGTCTGGCAAGCTCAACCTCTTGACAGAGGCTGTTCAAAAGGCTGAAAATCAAAGCCTGGTCAAGGAAGAAGCACTTATCGAGAAAGAACGGAAGCGAATAGCGCGTGACTTACATGATACGGTTAGTCAGGAGTTGTTTGCAGCCCATATGATTTTATCAGGTGTCAGCCAGCAGGCTTTGAAGCTGGATAGAGAGAAGATGCAGACCCAGTTGCAAAGTGTCGCGGCCATCCTAGAGACCGCCCAGAAAGATCTGCGGGTCTTGCTCTTGCATTTGCGACCAGTTGAGTTGGAAGAGAAGAGTTTGGTTGAGGGGATTCAAATCCTCTTAAAAGAGC
>CALHBZ010000199.1 GCA_937930605.1 Streptococcus oralis | reverse complement strand
CTTGGAGTAGTCAACGGAACTTCTAACTTCATGATGACCAAGATGGTGGAAGAAGGCTGGTCTTATGATGATGCTTTGGCTGAAGCTCAAAGACTGGGATTTGCAGAAAGCGACCCTACAAATGACGTAGATGGGATTGATGCAGCCTACAAGATGGTCATTTTGAGCCAATTTGCCTTTGGGATGAAGGTTGCATTTGACGATGTAGCCCACAAAGGGATCCGTAATATCACACCAGAAGACGTGGCTGTAGCCCAAGACCTTGGTTATGTTGTGAAATTGGTTGGTTCTATCGAAGAAACTCCTTCAGGTATTGCCGCAGAAGTGACCCCAACCTTCCTGCCTAAAGCACACCCACTTGCCAGTGTGAATGGCGTAATGAACGCTGTTTTTGTAGAATCTATCGGTATCGGTGAGTCTATGTACTACGGACCAGGTGCTGGTCAAAAACCAACTGCAACAAGTGTTGTAGCAGATATTGTTCGTATCGTTCGTCGCTTGAATGATGGAACCATTGGAAAAGACTTCAACGAATACAGCCGTGACTTGGTCTTGGCAAATCCAGAAGATGTCAAAGCAAACTATTACTTCTCAATCCTGGCTCCAGACTCAAAAGGTCAGGTCTTGAAACTTGCTGAAATCTTCAATGCCCAAGATATTTCCTTTAAGCAAATCCTCCAAGACGGAAAAGAAGGGGACAAGGCGCGTGTGGTCATCATTACACATAAGATCAATAAAGCGCAACTTGAGAAGGTTTCAGCTGAGTTGACCAAGGTATCAGAATTTGACCTCTTGAATAGCTTCAAGGTGCTAGGAGAATAAGATGAAGATTATTGTACCTGCAACCAGCGCCAATATCGGGCCAGGTTTTGACTCGGTTGGTGTAGCTGTTACCAAGTATCTTCAAATTGAGGTCTGTGAAGAACGAGATGAGTGGTTGATTGAACACCAGATTGGCAAATGGATTCCCCATGATGAGCGCAATCTCTTGCTCAAGATTGCTTTACAAATTGCGCCAGACCTACAACCAAGACGTTTGAAAATGATCAGTGATGTTCCCTTGGCGCGTGGTTTGGGTTCTTCCAGCTCGGTTATTGTTGCTGGGATTGAACTAGCTAATCAACTGGGCAAGCTCAACTTATCTGACCATGACAAATTGCAGCTGGCCACCAAGATTGAAGGGCATCCTGACAATGTGGCACCAGCTATCTATGGAAATCTCGTTGTTGCGAGTTCTGTTGAAGGGCAAGTTTCAGCGATTGTGGCAGACTTTCCAGAGTGTGATTTCCTAGCCTACATTCCCAACTATGAACTGCGTACCCGAGACAGCCGCGGTGTCTTGCCTAAAAAATTATCCTACAAGGAAGCTGTTGCGGCAAGTTCGATTGCCAATGTTGCTGTTGCAGCCTTGTTGGCAGGAGATATGGTGACTGCTGGCCAAGCGATTGAGGGAGACCTCTTCCACGAACGCTATCGTCAGGATTTGGTGAGAGAATTTGCGACGATTAAGCAAGTAGCCAAAGAAAATGGTGCCTATGCAACCTATCTCTCTGGAGCTGGACCGACAGTTATGGTCTTGGCTTCTCATGACAAGATGCCGAAGATTAAAGCTGAATTGGAAAAGCAACCCTTCAAAGGAAAACTTCATGACTTGAAAGTTGATACCCAAGGTGTCCGTGTCGAAGCAAAATAAAAAATAGATGATAGGATGGGGAAACCACTTGACCAGAGGGCTTCCTATCCTTTTTTTGAAAAGAAGTCTAGTCAAAGAACTTGATAAAGGAGAAACGAAGATGGCAGAAATTTATCTAGCAGGTGGTTGTTTTTGGGGTTTAGAGGAGTATTTTTCCCGAATTTCTGGAGTGCTGGCAACCAGTGTTGGCTACGCTAACGGACAAGTCGAAACGACCAATTATCAGCTGCTCAAGGAAACAGATCATGCAGAAACGGTTCAAGTGATTTACGATGAGGACATCGTAAGCTTACGTGAGATTTTACTCTATTATTTCCGAGTCATCGATCCTTTGTCTATCAACCAGCAGGGGAATGACCGTGGTCGCCAATATCGAACTGGGATCTATTACCAAGATGAAACAGACTTGCCAGCTATTTACACAGTGGTGCAGGAGCAGGAGCGTATGCTTGGTCGAAAGATTGCAGTGGAAGTGGAGAAACTTCGTCATTACATTTTAGCTGAAGATTACCACCAAGACTACCTTAAGAAGAATCCTTCAGGTTACTGTCATATCGATGTGACTGATGCTGAGAAGCCATTGATTGATACCTCTCGCTATGAAAAACCTAGTCAAGAAGTATTAAGGCAAAGTTTGTCAGAAGAGTCCTATCGTGTTACCCAAGAATCTGCTACAGAGGCACCATTTACTAATGCTTATGACCAAACCTTTGAAGAAGGGATTTATGTAGACATTACAACTGGTGAGCCACTCTTTTTTGCCAAGGATAAGTTCGCCTCAGGATGTGGTTGGCCAAGTTTTAGCCGTCCGATTTCTAAGGAATTGATTCATTATTACAAGGATATGAGCCATGGTATGGAGCGAATTGAAGTTCGTTCTCGTTCAGGCAATGCTCACCTGGGTCATGTTTTCACAGATGGACCTCAGGAGTTAGGTGGCCTGCGTTACTGTATCAATTCGGCCTCTTTACGATTTGTGGCCAAGGATGAGATGGAAGAGGCAGGATACGGCTATTTATTACCTTACTTAAACAAATAAAACAGAGAGGGTGGGCATTTCCACTTTCTTCATTTCCAGAATAAGAATAGAAGGGATTTATGAAACACTTACTATCTTACTTCAAACCCTATATCAAAGAATCCATTTTAGCCCCCTTGTTCAAGTTACTCGAAGCTGTTTTTGAGCTTTTGGTTCCCATGGTGATTGCTGGAATTGTTGACCAATCTTTGCCTCAGGGAGATCAAGGTCATCTCTGGATGCAGATTGGCCTGCTCCTTATCTTTGCAGTGATTGGCGTTGTAGTGGCCTTGATGGCCCAGTTCTACTCAGCTAAGGCTGCGGTAGGATTTGCCAAAGAATTGACAGACGACCTTTATCGTCATATTCTTTCCTTACCAAAGGAAAGCAGAGACCGTTTGACAACTTCTAGCTTGGTGACCCGCTTGACCTCGGATACCTATCAAATTCAGACTGGTATCAATCAATTCCTGCGTCTCTTTTTGCGAGCGCCTATTATCGTTTTTGGTGCCATTTTTATGGCCTATCGCATCTCAGCTGAGCTGACTTTCTGGTTTTTGGTCATGGTTGTCATTTTGACCATTGTCATTGTAGGGCTCTCTCGACTGGTCAATCCTCTCTACAGCAGTCTCAGAAAGAAAACGGACCAACTGGTTCAGGAAACGCGCCAGCAATTACAAGGGATGCGGGTCATTCGTGCATTTGGGCAAGAAAAACGAGAGTTACGGATTTTTCAAACCCTTAACCAAGTCTATGCCAGTTTACAAGAAAAGACGGGTTTCTGGTCTAGTTTGTTAAACCCTCTGACTTATCTGATTGTTAATGGAACTCTTCTCGTCATCATCTGGCAGGGATATATTTCAATTCAAGGAGGTTTATTCAGTCAAGGTGCCCTGATTGCCCTCATCAACTATCTCTTGCAAATCTTGGTGGAATTGGTTAAGCTCGCCATGCTGATAAATTCCCTCAACCAGTCCTATATCTCAGCTAAGCGAATCGAGGAAGTCTTTGCCGAAAATCCAGAAGACATCCATTCAGAGTTGGAACAAAAGCAGGTTGCCAGTAATCAGGTTTTACAAGTTCAAGAATTGACCTTTACCTATCCTGATGCGGCCCAGCCTTCTCTGAGAGACATTTCCTTTGATATGAAGCAAGGGCAAATCCTTGGTATCATTGGGGGGACGGGTTCTGGTAAATCAAGCTTGGTACAAGTCTTACTTGGTCTTTATCAACTAGATAAGGGAAGCATTGACCTTTATCGAGATGGACGTAGTCCTCTTAATTTGGAGCAGTGGCGGTCTTGGATTGCCTATGTGCCTCAAAAAGTAGAACTCTTTAAGGGAACTATTCGTTCCAACTTGACTCTAGGTTTAGATCAAGAAGTAACTGATCAGGAACTCTGGCAGGCCTTGGAGATTGCGCAAGCTAAGGATTTTGTCAGTGAAAAGGAAGGACTTTTGGATGCCCTAGTTGAGGCAGGAGGGAGAAATTTCTCAGGTGGACAAAAACAACGGCTGTCGATCGCTCGAGCAGTCTTGCGCCAAGCTCCATTTCTCATCCTAGATGATGCGACCTCGGCACTCGACACCATTACCGAGTCCAAGCTCTTGAAAGCTATCCGAGAAAACTTACCAAACACGAGCTTGATCTTGATTTCTCAACGAACCTCGACTTTACAGATGGCTGACCAGATTCTCCTTTTGGAAAAAGGAGATCTTCTAGCTGTTGGCAAGCATGAGGACCTGATGAAGACTAGTCAAGTCTATCGTGAAATCAATGCATCCCAACATGGAAAGGAGGACTAGCATGAGACGACAAACTGCTAACCAGACGCTCACACGTTTGGCTAAAGACCTTGCAAGTCATCCTTTCCTCCTTTTCCTAGCCTTTCTAGGAACTATTGCCCAAGTTGGCTTATCGATCTACCTACCTATTTTGATTGGGCAGGTCATTGACCAGGTCCTAGTGGCTGGCTCTTCACCAGTTTTTTGGCAGATCTTTATTCAGATGGTATTGGTGGTCATAGGAAATACCCTAGTTCAATGGGCCAATCCTCTCCTCTATAATCGTCTAATCTTCTCTTATACCAAAGACTTGCGAGAGCGAATCATCCATAAGCTCCATCATTTACCGATTGCCTTTGTGGATCGGCAAGGCAGTGGGGAGATGGTCAGTCGTGTAACTACGGACATAGAACAGTTGGCAGCTGGCTTAACCATGATTTTTAACCAATTTTTCATTGGTGTTTTGATGATTTTGGTTAGTATTCTAGCCATGCTCCAAATTCATCTCCTCATGACCCTCTTGGTCTTGCTCTTGACGCCCCTATCCATGGTGATTTCACGTTTTATTGCCAAGAGATCCTATCATCTCTTTCAAAAGCAAACAGAGACAAGGGGAATTCAGACTCAGTTGATTGAAGAATCACTTAGTCAGCAGACCATTATTCAATCTTTTAATGCTCAAACAGAGTTTATCCAAAGATTGCGTGAGGCTAATGATAACTACGCAAGCTATTCTCAGTCAGCCATCTTTTATTCTTCAACGGTCAATCCTTCGACTCGCTTTGTAAATGCGCTCATTTATGCCCTTCTAGCTGGGGTAGGAGCTTATCGTATCATGATGGGTTCCACCTTGACCATCGGGCGTTTAGTGACTTTTTTGAACTATGTCCAGCAGTACACCAAGCCCTTTAACGATATTTCTTCTGTTTTAGCCGAATTGCAAAGTGCTCTTGCTTGCGCAGAGCGTGTCTATGCTGTCTTAGAAAGTCCTGAGGTGGCTGAAACAGGTAAGGAAGTCTTGACCAGTGACCAAGTTAAGGGAACTATTTCCTTTAAACATGTCTCTTTCGGCTACAATCCTGAAAAGATTTTGATTAAGGACTTGTCTATTGACATTCCAGCTGGTAGCAAGGTAGCCATCGTTGGTCCGACAGGTGCTGGCAAATCAACCCTCATCAATCTCCTCATGCGTTTTTATCCCATTAACTCGGGAGATATCTTGCTAGATGGAAGATCCATTTATGATTATACTCGTGCGTCTCTGCGACAGCAGTTTGGCATGGTGCTACAGGAAACCTGGCTTAAGCAAGGGACCATTCATGATAATATTGCCTTTGGCAATCCTGAAGCCAGTCGAGAGCAGGTGATTGCTGCTGCAAAAGCGGCCAATGCAGACTTTTTCATCCAACAGTTACCTCAAGGCTATGATACCAAACTGGAAAATGCAGGTGAATCTCTCTCTGTCGGTCAGGCTCAGCTCTTAACCATTGCCCGAGTCTTTCTAGCCATTCCTAAGATTCTCATCCTAGACGAGGCGACTTCTTCCATCGATACACGGACAGAATTGTTGGTTCAAGATGCCTTTGCAAAACTCATGAAAGGGCGAACAAGTTTTATCATTGCCCACCGCTTGTCTACCATTCAGGATGCGGATCTGATTCTAGTCTTGGTGGATGGTGACATCGTGGAGTATGGCAATCATCAGGATCTCATGGCTAGAAAGGGAAAGTATTACCAAATGCAAAAAGCTGCGGCATTTAGCTCTGAATAAGCCATTCCTATCCATCCTAAAGTCTTAATGACACTAAAAGTTGCCTTCGGGTGACTTTTTTGTTACAATAGCTAGAAAAATTATTCACTGTAATACTCAATGAAAATCAAAGAGCAAACTAGGAAGCTAACTACAGGCTGTACTTGAGTACGGCAAGGAGAAGCTGACGTGGTTTGAATTTAGTATAAATTGTCTTTTAGAAAAGGAGCCTAGTATGAAAGTCTATCAGCATGTAAATATCGTGACCTGTGACCAAGATTTCCATGTTTATTTGGATGGAATCTTGGCTATTAAGGATTCTCAAATTATCTATGTTGGTCAAGAGAAGCCAGAGATTTTAGATCAAGCAGAGCAGATGATAGACTATCAAGGGGCTTGGATCATGCCTGGTTTGGTCAATTGCCATACCCATTCTGCTATGACAGGATTGAGAGGGATCCAAGATGATAGCAATCTCCATGAATGGCTTAATGACTATATCTGGCCAGCAGAAGCAGGATTTACTCCCGACATGACTACAAAAGCGGTCAAGCAGGCTCTGACAGAGATGCTCCAGTCAGGAACAACAACCTTTAACGATATGTATAATCCCAATGGTGTGGATGTGGAGCAAATTTATCAGGCAGTGAAAGCTTCCAAGATGCGTTGTTATTTCTCACCGACCCTCTTTTCCTCAGAGGCAGAAACAACTTCTGAGACTATAAGTAGAACACGTGCCATCATAGAGGAAATCTTAGAATATGAAAATCCAAATTTCAAGGTTATGGTAGCTCCTCACTCTCCATACAGTTGTAATCAAGACTTGCTGGAAGCGAGCTTAGAAATGGCAAAAGAGCTAAATATTCCTCTCCATATCCATGTGGCGGAGACCAAGGAGGAGTCAGGCATTATCCTGAAACGATACGGCAAACGCCCTCTCGCCTTTCTAGAAGAACTGGGTTACTTAGAGCATCCGTCTGTCTTTGCTCACGGGGTAGAATTAAACGAGCGAGAAATTGAACGTTTGGCAACCTCTCAAGTGGCTATTGCCCACAATCCTAT
>CALHBZ010000198.1 GCA_937930605.1 Streptococcus oralis | reverse complement strand
TGCAGCAGGCATGTATGAAATTATCAGTGAAACACGGGTAGAAGAAAATGTCTAAAAATATTGTACAGATGAACAATCCTTTTATTCAAAATGAACACCAACGTCGTCGTTACCTGATGAAGGAAAGACAAAAGAGAAATCGCTTTATGGGTTGGGTTCTGATTTTGATGATTTTGTTGTTTATTTTACCGACTTATAATCTGGCCCAAAGCTATAATCAGTTACTGCAACGTCGTCAGCAATTGACAGAATTGAAAGAACAATACCAAACTCTTAGTGATGAAAAGGATAAGGAATCTGCTTTTGCTGCAAAGTTGAAAGATGAAGACTATGTAGCAAAATATGCACGTGCCAAGTACTATTACTCAAAGACACGAGAAGCGATTTACACAATTCCTGATTTGCTTCCGAGGTAATGTCATGGAAAATTTATTAGAAGTTGTTGAGAAGTTTTTAAGTTTGTCAGATGAAAAATTAGAAGAATTAGCAACTAAAAATCATTTATTACGATTACAAGAAGAAAGGGAAGGGAAGAATGCGTAAGTTCTTAGTAGTGTTATCACTACTATCTGTTTTTATCATAACTTCAAGAGTAGTTAGCACAGAAAAACAGCTTCCTTACTCTTCACAAGAAATTTATTATCTAACTGAGTCTGATTATGGATTTTACTATAAAGAACCTCTTGAATCGCCAATGGTTTATGGAGAAACGGCTATCTATGCAAATGAGGATTTGATTAAGGAGTCTGGAAAATTGACTCCTGGAACCACCTTTAAAATCGTAGAATGGCGTTTGAATAGACAAGGTATTCCTGTTTTTAAATTAGACAATCATCAGTTTGTCGTTGCAGATAAGCGTTTGGTCTATGATCAAAGTCATGTTCAAACTCAAAGTAGACAAGTATGGTTGGAACCGAGGTTTGTTATCTATAATAGCCCTTATGATGCTAAAGAAATTTCTTCATCCCTCTCTCCCTATCAACGTGTAATAGTGGATAGAACTCTCTTTGCTGAGGGACAAGAATTTCTTCATATTGACCAAGTTGGGTGGGTATCAAAAGAGTTCGTCTCAGAAGAGGACAATCGTATCCAGAAGGTTCAAGAAATCTTATCAAACAACTATCAGAACGAAAAATACTCTATTTATGTTAAACAACTGAGCACAGGAAAAGAGGCTGGGGTGAATGAAGACAGCAAACTCTATGCAGCTAGCATCTTGAAACTGGCCTACCTTTATTATGCTCAAGATAAGATAAATCAAGGGGAATATACGTTGGACAGTAGCTTCAAGTATATTCCAGAAGTAAATAGTTTCCCTGGATCCTATAAACCAGAAGGTAGTGGCAGTTTACCTAAAAAAGAAGACAACAAAGATTACAGTCTTCAACAGTTAATTACCAAGGTAACAAAAGAGTCTGACAATGTTGCTCATAATATTTTAGGTTATTATGTGACAAATCAATCTGACGGAACTTTTAAAGAAAAAATGTCCACTATTATGGGTGAAGATTGGGATGTGAATGATAAATTAACTTCTTCAAAAATGGCTGGAAAGGTCATGGAAGCTATTTATAATCAGAATGGCTTCGTACTGGAGTCTCTAAGCAAGACGAATTTTGACAACCAGCGAATTGCAAAAGGTGTTTCGGTTAAGGTAGCTCATAAAATCGGAGATGCGGATGAGTTCAAACACGATACTGCGATTGTTTATACGGACTCTCCTTTCGTTCTTTCCATTTTCACCAAAAATTCTGATTATGACACTATTGCTAAGATAGCAAAGGATGTCTATGAGGTTCTAAAATGAGGGAGCAGGATTTTTTAAATCATTTTCTCCGAAAAGAGTATTTCAAAAAACATTCTAAAGTCGTATTGGCTCTGTCTGGTGGACTGGATTCAATGTTTTTATTCCATCTACTGTCCACCTATCAAGAAGAGTTGGAAATTGAGCTGATTTTAGCTCATGTCAATCACAAGCAGAGAACTGAGTCTGACTGGGAGGAGGATGAACTAAGGAAGTTAGCTGATGTAGCTGGACTTCCTATTTATATCACAAGCTTTTCAGGAGAGTTTTCAGAAGCGCGTGCTCGAGAGTTTCGTTATGATTTTTTTAGGGAAATTATGAAAGAGGTTGGGGCGACAGCCTTGGTCACTGCCCACCATGCAGATGATCAGGTTGAAACGATTTTTATGCGCTTGATTCGAGGTAGTAGACTACGTCATTTAATAGGAATAAGAGAAAGTCAAGTAGTTGATGATATTGAAATCCTCCGTCCCTTGTTGCATTTTCATAAAAAAGATTTTCCACCAATTTTTCATTTCGAAGATCAAACAAATCAGGAAAATGTCTATTTTCGCAATCGTATTCGAAATAGGTACTTACCAGAACTTGAAAAAGAAAATCCTTGCCTTAGATCCGCTCTTTTAAATCTAGGAAGTGAGATTTCAGATTACCAAGTAGCTATAACGGAGCTTTCTGAACAGATTGATGTAGAAGATTTGAATGAGCTCTTTTCATACTCAAAACAAACTCAAGGGGTCTTGCTCCAAAACTATCTCAATCAATTTCCTGACTTAAATCTTACGAAAGCTCAGTTTGCTGAAATTCGACAGATTTTAGCAAGGAAAAACCAGCATCATCACCCACTGAAAAATGGTTATGAATTAATAAAAGAGTATCAAAATTTTCGAGTTTGTAAAATCAGTCCTCAGGCTGATGAAAAGGAAGATGAACTTGTGTTACACTATCAAAATCAAGTTCGACATAAGGGCTATCTATTTTCCTTTGGTATTCCTGTTGAAGGAGATTCTGTTCAAAAAATAATGGTTTCACGGGAAACACCGGTACATATTAGGTGTCGAAAACCTGGCGATGTTCTTGTCCTGAATGGTCATCGAAAGAAACTGAGACGTCTATTTATAGATTTGAAAATCCCTATTGAAAAACGAAAAACAACTCCTATTATTGAGCAATTTGGAGAAATTGTCTCAATTTTAGGAATTGCGACCAGTGATTTGAGTAAAAACATGAAAAATGATATAATGAACACTGTACTTTATATAGAAAAAATAGATAGGTAAAAAGATGTTAGAACACGATATTAAAAAAATCCTCATTTCACATGATGAAATTACAGAAGCAGCTAAAAAGCTAGGTGCACAATTAGCCAAAGATTATGAGGGAAAAAATCCAATTCTTGTTGGAATTTTGAAAGGTTCGATTCCTTTTATGGCTGAATTGGTTAAACATATTGATACACATATTGAGATGGATTTCATGATGGTATCTAGCTACCATGGTGGAACTGCAAGCAGTGGTGTGATCAATATCAAGCAAGACGTAACTCAGGATATCAAAGGAAGACATATTCTATTTGTAGAAGATATCATCGATACAGGTCAAACTTTGAAGAACCTGAGAGATATGTTTATTGCAAGAGAAGCAGCTTCTGTTAAGATTGCAACCATGTTGGATAAACCAGAAGGACGAATTGTTGAAATCGAAGCAGATTATACTTGCTTTACGATTCCAAATGAGTTTGTAGTAGGTTATGGTTTGGACTACAAAGAAAATTATCGTAATCTTCCTTATGTTGGAGTGTTGAAAGAGGAAGTTTATTCAAATTAGAAAGAGCATTCTTTAATGAAAAAACAAAATAATGGTTTAGTTAAAAATCCATTTCTATACTTGTTAATTATCTTCTTCCTTGTAACAGGATTCCAGTATTTTTACTCTGGAAATGCTGCTGGGAAAAGTGAAAAAATTAACTATACAGAATTGGTAAAAGAAATTACAGCAGACAATGTAAAAGAATTGACCTATCAGCCAAATGGTAGCATCATTGAGGTGTCTGGCGTTTATAAAAATCCTAAGACTAGTAAAGAAGAAACAGGAATTCAATTTTTCACTCCTGCTGCTACAACAGTAGAAAGATTCTCAAGTACCATTCTTCCGTCGGATTCAACAGTTGCAGAATTGCAAAAACTTGCTTCTGAACATAAGGCTGAGGTAACGGTTAAACATGAGAGTTCGAGTGGTATGTGGATCAATATCCTTGTCTCTGTTGTGCCATTTGCCATTCTCTTCTTCTTCTTATTCTCTATGATGGGAAATATGGGAGGAAACAATAGTAGAAATCCAATGAGTTTTGGACGTAGCAAGGCCAAGGCTGCTAACAAAGAAGATATCAAGGTACGATTTTCAGATGTTGCAGGTGCCGAGGAAGAAAAACAAGAATTAGTCGAAGTTGTTGAATTCCTAAAAGATCCGAAACGATTTACAAAACTTGGTGCGCGTATTCCTGCGGGTGTTCTTTTAGAGGGACCTCCAGGGACAGGTAAGACTTTGCTTGCTAAGGCAGTTGCTGGAGAAGCAGGCGTTCCATTCTTTAGCATCTCAGGATCGGACTTTGTAGAAATGTTTGTCGGAGTTGGTGCAAGTCGTGTTCGTTCTCTTTTTGAGGATGCTAAAAAAGCAGCACCAGCCATTATCTTTATCGATGAAATTGACGCTGTTGGTCGCCAACGTGGTGTTGGCCTCGGTGGAGGAAATGATGAACGTGAGCAAACCTTGAACCAGCTCTTAATTGAAATGGATGGTTTTGAGGGTAATGAAGGAATTATCGTTATCGCTGCGACAAACCGTTCAGATGTCCTCGATCCTGCTCTACTACGCCCTGGACGTTTTGATAGAAAAGTCTTGGTTGGTCGCCCTGATGTTAAAGGTCGTGAAGCAATTTTGAAAGTTCACGCTAAAAACAAACCTCTAGCAGAGGATGTTGATTTGAAATTAGTTGCCCAACAAACTCCAGGTTTTGTTGGTGCTGACTTGGAAAATGTTCTAAACGAGGCAGCTTTGGTTGCTGCTCGTCGCAACAAGTCAGTCATTGATGCTTCAGATATTGATGAGGCAGAGGACAGAGTGATTGCTGGACCATCTAAGAAAGATAAAACAGTATCACAAAGAGAACGTGAATTGGTTGCCTACCATGAGGCTGGACATACCATTGTTGGTTTAGTCTTGTCAAATGCCCGTGTTGTTCATAAAGTGACCATCGTACCACGTGGACGTGCAGGCGGATACATGATTGCACTTCCTAAAGAAGATCAAATGCTTCTTTCTAAAGAAGATATGAAAGAACAATTAGCAGGTTTGATGGGTGGTCGTGTAGCTGAAGAGATTATCTTTAATGTCCAAACTACAGGAGCTTCCAATGACTTTGAACAAGCTACACAGATGGCGCGTGCAATGGTCACTGAGTACGGTATGAGTGAAAAATTAGGCCCAGTTCAGTATGAGGGTAACCATGCTATGTTTGGTGCACAAAGTCCTCAGAAATCAATTTCAGAACAAACAGCTTATGAAATTGATGAAGAAGTTCGTTCATTATTAAATGAAGCACGGAATAAAGCAGCTGAAATAATTCAATCAAATCGTGAAACCCACAAATTGATTGCAGAAGCATTGTTGAAATACGAAACATTGGATAGTACTCAAATTAAATCTCTTTACGAAACAGGAAAAATGCCTGAGACTGTCGAAGAGGAATCTCACGCCCTATCTTATGATGAAGTAAAATCAAAAATGAGTGAAGAAAAATAACCCCAGAGAGGCTTTGCCTCTCTTTTTGTGTGCCGTTTAGAGTGGAAAGTATATAGAAGAGGAGAAGAGGATCAAAAGTTTTCTGCATTTTGTTAAACTAAAGGCAGAAAGGAGAAATCTATGAATCTAAAAGAATTATATGAAGAAAGCAAGGGGATTGTCCATAAGTGTCGGAAAGATTATCATCTCCATATGTGGGAGAAAGAGGACTGGGATCAGGAAGGTATGATGTGCCTCTATGAGCTAGTCAGTCACCATCCAGAGTTACTAGAGGGAGAACGTCACCGACTATATGTCTGCTTTAAAACCAAATTCCGCAATCGCATCCTAGACTACATCCGTAAACAGGAAAGTCACAAGCGCCGTTTCGACAAAGAGCCCTATGAGGAGGTGAGCGAAATTAGTCATCGCCTAGGCGAAAAAGGACTGAGACTAGATGATTATTATCTCTTTCATGAACTTCTAAGGAATTACAGAGCAAGTCAGAGTAAAGAAAAACAAGAACAACTTGACCGTCTAATGGGAGGAGAATGTTTCAAAGGACGCAAGTCACTCCTAGGCGAATTAAGAGTGGTATTGAGTGATTTTAGATAAAATGAAAATAGCCCAAAAAAGTTCTTGACAAAGGCAAAAAAGTAGGTATAATAGAAAGAGTTGAAAAGCTCAGGTCCGTTGGTCAAGGGGTTAAGACAC
>CALHBZ010000197.1 GCA_937930605.1 Streptococcus oralis | reverse complement strand
AATCCTTTCTTGACGGATCCAAAACCAGCTCCAGACTACAAGATGAATGACCGCTTCTTTAGCAAGGACTGGGCGACTTATGATGGAAATATTAAAGATTTCCAATAAATCAAGAAAAAACTTGAACTTCTTGGTTCAGGTTTTTTATTTAAATAGCGAATGTTTTAGATGAAAATAAGTCAAAGGTTTCAAATTTTCTAGAAATATCGTATAATATAAAGGAAAAAAGAAAAGAAAAGGATTTCAAAATGAATAAACGTTTCTTATTACCCGTCTTGTCGACAGCCCTACTGGCCCCAGCTTTTTTGGCTGGACAGGTCTATGCTGAAGAAGCAGATGCCCCTGCAGAAAATCCAGCGGTTGTAGCAAATCCTGCAACTTCAGAAACTCCTGCAGCTCCAACAACAGAGGCGGTAACTCCCACAAGTGCTGAATCGGCGGAAGCAAAGGAAGCTCCTGTTAAATCTCCTAAAAGCGAAGAAAAAGACACCGTTATCTTGCACACCAATGATGTCCATGGTCGTATCGTAGAGGAAAAGGGAGTTATTGGAGATGCTAAGTTAGCGACTGTCATCGAGCAGGAACGTGCGAAATCAAATCAAAATACTCTGGTTGTTGATGCGGGAGACGCTTTCCAAGGTTTACCGATTTCCAACTCTACTAAGGGTGAAGCACGCGCTGAAATTCTCAATCAGATGCAGTATGATGCCATGGCAGTAGGAAACCATGAGTTTGACTTTGGCCTTGATGAAGTTAAAAAATACAAGGAAATCTTGAAATTCCCATTACTCAGTTCAAATACGTATGTCAACGGAGCTCGTCTGTTTGAAGCTTCTACAATCGTTGATAAAGATAAGACTGTGGAAGGCGATGAGTTTGTTGTGATTGGTGTGACGACACCTGAAACAGCCACTAAAACCCACCCTAAAAATATTAAAGGGGTAACTTTTACTGACCCAATCTCAGAAGTCAATAAGGTTATTGAAGAAGTTCAAGCCAAGGCGCGTGCAGAAGGTAAGGACTACAAACACTATGTGGTGCTTGCTCACCTAGGTGTAGATACTACAACTCCAGTCGAATGGCGTGGTTCAACTTTGGCAGAAGCCTTGTCTAAAAATCCTCGTTTGAAAGGGAAACGCGTAACAGTAATCGATGGGCACTCTCATACAGTAAAATCAACGACTTATGGAGACAATGTTACCTATAACCAAACAGGAAGCTACCTTCATAATGTAGGGAAAATCACCTACAAATCACGTCAGCTTTTGGGCAATCCAACTCAGATTGCAGCTGCTGATGCTAAAAAATTACCAGCCAATCCAACAGTTGAAAAACTAGTCAAAGACATTAAACAAAAATACGATGCTGAAAATGCTGTTGAAGTCGTTTCAAACAGCCCTGTAGAACTAAACGGAGATCGTGAAAATGTTCGGGTTCGTGAAACCAACCTCGGAAACGTCGTAGCAGACTCCCTCTATCAGTATGGTCAGACAGGATTTAGCCGTCCGACTGACATCGCTGTGACAAATGGTGGTGGCTTGCGTGAAACTATTGCAAAAGGCAAACCGATCACTAAAGGAAATGTCATTGCTGTTCTTCCATTTGGAAATACCATCTCACAAATCCAAGTGACTGGGCAACAAGTATTGGATATGTTTGAAAAGTCACTCGGATCTATCTTGCAGGTCGATAAGGATGGCAAGAAGGTCTTGGATGAGAACGGACAACCATTGCTAGAACCAAGTGGTGGCTTCTTGCAAGTTTCAGGTGTGAAGGTCTACTATGATACCAACCTACCATCAGGTAAACGTGTCTTGGCTATCCAGGTCAAAAACCGCACGACTGGTCGTTATGATCTCCTAGACCTCGCAAAAACCTATTATCTTGCAACCAATGATTTCCTTGCTGCAGGTGGCGATGGCTACACGATGTTAGGTGGTGCGCGAGAAGAAGGACCTTCTATGGATGCAGCCTTTGAAGAGTATCTGAAAACAGCTGATTTGACCCAGTATGAAAAGATCAATCCGAACTCACGGACAATTTCTGTGGATTCTAAAAACTTTAGTCTACCAGTAGAAACGCCTCAAACGAATGCTGCTGCTAGCGATGCGACTACGAATGTGCCACTTACTTATGAGGTGGCAGGTCAATTTAGCAAGAAGGCAGTTGTCTCAGAAAAAGCTCTCCCAAATACAGGAAGTGAACAGTCTATCTTCTTGCTCTTGATGGGAATGGTAGCTGGTTTGGCAGGCATCTTATCAAGCCGAAAACCAAAGCTAAAATAGGTTAAATTTGACATCTAGAAGAGTCTAGGGAAACGTTTTTACGCCTTTTTTCCTTGACTCTTTTTTGGTTTATGATATAATTAACCAGTAAAGAATCGGTAGCTATCTAAGTTTTTTTACGAAAAAGATAGCTAGGGAAGGAGTAACACATGAGACAGCTTGCACAGGAAATCGATAACTTTTTAAACGAGGTGATCTTGAGATCTGAGAACCAGCATGAAATTCTAATCGGGCATTGCACGAGTGACGTAGCCTTGACCAATACTCAGGAACACATCCTCATGCTCTTGTCGGAAGAATCCCTAACCAACTCGGAGTTGGCCCGTCGCCTTAATGTCAGTCAGGCGGCAGTGACCAAGGCTATCAAATCTTTGGTCAAAGAGGGTATGTTAGAGACATCGAGAGATCCAAAAGATGCGCGTGTGATTTTTTACCAACTGACAGAACTAGCTCGACCAGTGGCAGAGGAACATCATCATCATCATGAACACACGCTCTTAGCCTATGAACAAGTAGCAAATCAGTTTACTCCAAATGAACAAGAAGTCATCCAGCGGTTTTTAACTGCTTTAGTAGGAGAAATCAAATAATGCGGTATATTACAGTAGAGGACTTGTCTTTCTATTATGACAAGGAACCTGTCCTCGAGCATATCAACTACAGTGTTGATAGTGGGGAGTTTGTCACCCTGACTGGTGAAAATGGGGCTGCCAAGACGACGCTTATCAAAGCTAGTCTAGGCATCTTGCAGCCGAGATTTGGCAAGGTAACCATCTCAAAGACAAATACTCATGGTAAAAAGCTTAGGATAGCTTATCTTCCTCAGCAGATTGCCAGTTTTAATGCTGGCTTTCCAAGTACAGTTTATGAATTTGTCAAGTCGGGTCGTTATCCGCGAAAAGGCTGGTTCCGTCGCTTGAATGCCCATGATGAGGAACATATCAAGGCCAGTCTAGACTCAGTTGGTATGTGGGAACACCGTGACAAACGAATTGGCTCCCTCTCTGGTGGGCAAAAGCAACGAGCAGTTATTGCAAGGATGTTTGCTTCTGACCCAGATATCTTTGTCTTGGATGAGCCGACGACAGGGATGGATGCGGGGAGCAAAAATGAATTTTACGAACTCATGCACCACAGTGCTCACCATCATGGCAAGGCCGTTTTGATGATTACGCATGATCCGGAGGAGGTCAAGGCCTACGCAGACCGCAATATTCACCTAGTGCGTAATCAAGACTCACCGTGGCGTTGTTTCAACGTTCACGAGAGCGATCAGGAGGTGGACCATGCTTAGTTTGTTATCATATGACTTCATGCAACGGGCCTTCTTGGCTGTCATTGCCATGAGTCTCTTTTCTCCAGTTCTTGGGACCTTCCTTATCTTACGTCGTCAGAGTCTCATGAGCGATACCCTCAGTCACGTTTCCTTGTCAGGTGTAGCCTTTGGTCTAGTTTTGGGAATTTCTCCAACTATTTCGACCATTGTCATTGTCTTGATCGCAGCGATTTTTCTGGAGTATCTCCGTACGGTTTACAAGAATTTTATGGAAATCGGGACGGCCATCCTCATGTCAACAGGGCTTGCAGTCTCCCTTATCGTGATGAGCAAGGGGAAAAGTTCGAGTTCCATGAGTCTGGATCAATACCTCTTTGGTTCGATTGTGACTATCAGCCAGGAGCAGGTGATTTTCCTCTTTGCCATTGCTGCAGTCGTTTTGCTCTTGACTTTCTTGTTTTTACGTCCCATGTACATCCTGACCTTTGATGAGGATACGGCCTTTGTGGATGGCTTGCCAGTTCGTACCATGTCCATTCTTTTTAACATGGTGACAGGGGTGGCCATTGCCCTTATGATACCAGCAGCTGGAGCTCTTTTGGTGTCGACGATTATGGTTTTGCCAGCTAGTATTGCCCTTCGTCTGGGGAAAAACTTCAAATCCGTTATGTTGCTAGCTAGCGGTATTGGCTTTTTGGGAATGGTAGCGGGACTTTATATTTCCTACTATGCGGAAACACCGGCTAGCGCTAGTATCACCATTATCTTTGTAGCTGTTTTTTTGTTAGTCAGTCTACTGAAACGTTTTATCAAATAGGAGAATGAAATGAAAAAAATTAGCTTACTACTAGCCAGTCTATGTGCCTTGTTTTTAGTAGCTTGTTCCAATCAAAAACAGGCAGATGGGAAGCTAAATATCGTGACAACCTTTTACCCTGTCTACGAATTTACCAAGCAAGT
>CALHBZ010000196.1 GCA_937930605.1 Streptococcus oralis | reverse complement strand
CATTCTTAGAGAAGAGGTAACCTGACAAGTTTTGACCGAAGTACTCAACCATGTCATTACGCTCGAACTCACCATGCACCAGCACGTCAAATCCAACTTCTTCTTGCCATTTGATCCATTCGTCGATAGTTTCAGCAAGGAAGGCATCGTATTCTTCTTGAGTCAATTCACCCTTACGGAAGGCCAAACGTTTGGCACGGACTTCTTTTGTTTGAGGGAATGAACCGATGGTTGTTGTTGGGAGAGCTGGAAGTTTGAAGGCCTCTTCTTGGATAGCTTCACGTTCTGCAAAGGCTGGCAAACGAGTGTAGTCTGCGTCAGTCAAGCCAGCGATACGAGCACGAAGTTCAGCATTTTCACCCACACGCTCAGTTGCAAAGAGTTCTTTGTTGGCTGCAAGGGCTTCTTCACCTTGACCGTTGCGGATAGCATCCAAATCACGGATCTCATCCAATTTTTCAACTGCAAAAGCAAAGTGGTTCAAGATAGCTGGTTCAAATTCTTCATTAGCAGTTGTAAATGGCACATGAAGAAGTGAACATGAGCTTGTCAAGACAATGTTTTCAGCTGGAATTTGTTCAAGAACAGCCAAGCTCTTTTCGTAATTATTGCGCCAGATGTTCTTACCATTGACAATCCCTGCATAGAGAGTCTTGTCAGCTGGGAAACCACCTTTAACGAGTTCAAGAGTTTTCTTACCTTCGACAAAATCAAGACCGATGGCATCTACTGGCAAGTTTACAAGGTCAGCGTAGACGTCACGAACGTCTCCGAAGTAAGTTTGAAGCAAGACTTCAAGACCTTTCTTGTCAGCCAAAAGCTTGTTGTAAATGTTAAAGAAGAGTGCTTTTTCTTCCGCCGTCAAGTCTTTGACAAGAGCCGCTTCATCGAGTTGAATACGAGTCGCACCAAGTTCAGCCAATTTCGCAAAAACTTCTTGGTAAGCAGCAACTAAGCTATCTACGAAGTCTTCTGCTTTCACACCTTCTTCAAAGTCTGACAATTGAAGGAAAGTGAATGGACCTACAAGGACAGGACGAGTGTTAAGGCCAAGTTCTTTTGCTTCTTGGAACTCATCAAAGATCTTATGACCAGCCAATTTGACTTGAGTGTCTTTTTCAAATTTAGGAACGATGTAGTGGTAGTTAGTGTTGAACCATTTCTTCATTGGAAGGGCGCGAACGTCCCCTTTTTCTCCTTGGTAACCACGTCCCAAAGCGAAGTAGCGTTCAAGTTCTGATAATTCCAAGTTTTGAACGGATGCAGGTACCACGTTGAAGAGGAAGGCCGCGTCTAGGAAGTTGTCATAGTGAGAAAAGTCGTTTGATGGGATTTCAGTGATGCCTTTTTCTTTGACAATATTCCAGTGTTTTGCGCGCAATTCTTTTGCTGCTGCAAGGAGTTCTTCTTCTGAGATTTCTTTTCTAAAATATTTTTCAGTTGTAAATTTTAATTCGCGGAATTCACCCAAACGAGGGAAACCGATGATCGTAGTTGACATGATGTGTCCTCCAAAATTTGTTGTTGAAACTATCTTAACAGAAAAGAAAGCGCCTGTATAATTGTAAATAATTAGGCTTTGATATAGTTTGAAACTATATCACTCTTTTAGACAAAAGAAAAGGACTTGAGACTAGTGTCTCAAATCCTTTGTATATCTTGCTTTATAGCTATATTTTAGTTAGAATACTCAAACGAGCTATTGATAATTCTTATAAGTGACTATGGCTTGTTATTAGAAAAGACTATAGGTTAGTTTAATCAACTTTTTTCCTGTTCAAGTGGAACGACTGCTAGTGTCTTTCCCAAACTGGCTAGAACTTTTAAAACCGTATCCAATTGAGGGCTAGTCTTGCCTGTTTCCATCCTAGCTATAACAGGCTGGCTGACTCCACTAAGTTCTTCTAGCTTTTTCTGACTAATTCCTTGCTCGTGTCTGGCTTCAATCAACTCACTCATGATAGCTACTCGCATATCACTTTCAAGGATTTCCTCCTTGGTAAAGAGTTCTGACCGAACATCCTTCCAATTACTTCCAATGGCACTATTCTTCATCACTTAACCCTCTTTCTTTTAAGTTCTTCAGTTCACGCTTGGCTTTTTCAATTTCTCTTCTAGGAGTTTTTTGAGTCTTTTTGACAAAATGATGTAAAAGAACGAAACTCCCATCAAGCCAAGCCACAAATAATATCCTATCCCTAAGAGGTCTTAGTTCCCAAATCTCATCTTCCAGATGTTTAATATAGGGTTCACCTGCTCTAGTCCCATGTTGACTAAGCAACTCGATATAGTCATTTAGTTTATAGAGTTTGATGCGGCTATCCTTACTTTTCTGACAAGCCAATTCTCTCATATAATCCAAGACTGGCTCATTTCCATTTTTGTCCTTATAGAAGTAAATCGTGTGCACCAAGCAACCTCTTTCTAATTTAATTATAACTCAAAAGTTATTAGAAGTAAATCTTAACACTCATAAAAAGAAGACCTTAGAAAAATTCTAAAGGTCTCATTTTTATTATTCGAAAAAATAACGAAAAGAGTGATACATTGGAGATAAGCCTGACTCTTACTATAAATCTATCCCCTTCTCTCGAAGATTAGCCAGACACTCCTCGTAGTATCCTGCATCATGCTCACTATAGATGGGATTGCCTAGCTTCTCCTCAGACAAATCCTCATAAGGAGGGCAGGTCTTACCACGGTAGTTCTTGTCCAGCCACTCTGGACTGACATTGTATCCACGACCAGCCATCTCCTCCATGATCAAGCGATGATAGGCATAGAGACGATAGGGCGAATGGGTAAAGACATAGTCCACTGTCGCATGCTTTCTGCCCCAGCCATTGCCACGCAGGGCGCAGCACTCTCGATGTTGCCCCAAGAGCTGAGGACGGGGAAGTTGTGAAATCAAAGCCTCATGCCAAAGTCTCATGGGAGTCTCCTTTCAGTAAAGTCGAATGTTGCAAGTAGGTATTTGGATAGCGATCCAGCAAGTCTCTAGTCTGTGCAATCAGCTCCTCTTTGGAAGCTTGACCAAAGCGGTAGCGATCCAACAAGAGCATATAGTCTTTGCGCTCAGCATCTGTCGCTTTCTTTTTGAAATAGCCCCAAATATGCTGAAAGGCATTGCAAACCTGACCTCTATGTTCTGGAATCTGGCAGGCACGGTTAATCAGTTCTTGAACATGACTTACCTCCACCTCTTCATTCTTGAGATATTGACGAATCTCATTGTAAATATTGCTGGAATGACTCAAAACGAAATATTTATTTCTAGCCCAGAGTTGTTGACACTGGGATTTTTGGTTAATTTGTTCCATGTTTCTCCTTGCTTTCTATGAGTTTCCAGGAAATATGGAAACAAAGTTGTATCTTAAAAATGAGCGGAATATGATCGAATAAAGAGTGTTTTTTATAGAGCCTGATTTTTCTAATAAACCTTGTTTGACAATCCTTAAATACCTGAATATGTCTCTACCAACAACTGAATCTTACGTAAAACTTCTTGTTTTTTCCGTTCACGCGCTCCCTGTCTACGAGAAGTTGGTGGAATAATCGAATCCAAATCAGTCCCACTGTTTTCAGCATAACCTCGTTGAATTGATTTGTCGATGAATAATTGATAATCAGCTACAAGTTTCTCAGACTCAGCTAGGTCATGGATCGCGATTTTCTTGCGCTCCTTACCATATTCGTAGAAAGCATTGATAATCCCATCATGGTCTTGCAATTTTTGCAAATCGGTATCGTTGATAAATCCAATAACCAACTCTTCTTTGGCACGAACATCGATACTAGACCGAATCACACGACTAACTTCTGCTTTCATTGCCTCTTTGGACTCAGAATTCTTAGATTTTTCAACAATCAATGCAAGGATATAATCCAGATTAATCTCATCTGTTTTTAAGAGTTCGATTTCAAATTCAACATCTGAGAGGTCGACATCCAAATCCTTGGTCTTTTCATAGTTTTTAAGGTTCAAAAATTCATCTCGAATTTCCACATAGGCACTTCTTAAATCCTGAAGATAACCTTCTGAAATAGGCTTGTCAATTTCTTGGAATTCGTCATAATTTCGAAGAACATTATCAAGCTTCAACAACTCACCAAAGAGCTTAACAAACTCTTTTTTCTCATGCTCTGTTTCAATTTCCTGCGGATTCGGGAATCTTTCCAGAATTTCCCGACAGACTTCAGCATAACCTTTAACCTCGATACCCGTTACTTGATCCACGAAACCATCCATATATTCACTAAAGCTTTTTTCTAAGATGATTTCAAGTTTGTTGGTATCCCCAAAAGTTTTAATAGCTTCTTGCGTAGCCTTTTCTAAATCACGGAAACAAACGATATTCCCAAAAGGTTTAACCTTGTTAAAAATTCGATTGGTTCTCGAGAATGCCTGAATCAAACCATGATAACGTAGGTTTTTATCAACAAAGAGAGTATTCATAGTCGGAGCATCAAATCCCGTCAAGAACATCCCTACTACAATCAGCAAATCCACTTCCTTAGACTTAACTCTCTTAGAAAGGTCACGATAGTAATTTTGAAACTCCTTCCCATCAGTTGAGAAGTTGGTCTTGAACATTCGATTATAGTCATCAATCGCTTTTTCCAGAAACTCTTTAGAAGATTGAGGCATGGCTGTATCTTGCGGTTCTAATTCTTCGTCTTGAATTTCCCCATAAGCTGACTGTTCTTCATTGGGTGCGAAGCTAAAGATGGTTGCAACTTTCAAGCGTTTAGCTTCTGGTAAAGTTGCTTGTTGTCGCTGAAGTTCGTCATAGTATAATTTTGCTGCTTCAATACTTTGTACAGCTAGCATGGCATTAAATCCAAACAGTTGTTTTTGCTTATGAGTATAATGTTGATTTCGATGCGTCTTGTCATTATAAACTCTCAACAAATACTCTGTGATGGTTGCTATCCGTTCTGGATGGAGAAGAAGTTCTTTCTCCATCTTTTTGAGTTTCTTCTCATCAAGCTCCTGACCAACTGCTTTTTCTGCTTCTCTATATTTATTGATTTCAGGCTTGATATAGTTATAGTCAACCTTGAACTTCAATACTTTTTTATCTCGAATAGCATCTGTGATAACGTAGTTATGAAGTTGTTCTCCAAAAACTTCTTGTGTAGTTTCTCCCGTCAAGCTATTTTCTGGGAAAATCGGTGTCCCTGTGAAGCCAAATAAAGCATACTGTTTAAAGGCCTTCTTAATCCGCTTTTGCGCCTTCCCAAACTGGGAACGGTGACATTCATCAAAGATTAAAACACATTTTTTATTATAGATTTCATGATTTGGATTTGCTGTTATAAATTTGTTTAACTTTTGAATGGTTGTGACAACGATTCGATCATCCTTTTCTTCGATACTTCGTTGGAGTTCTTTGGTATTGTTGCTACCATTGACTGAATTTGGCTGGAATTTTTGATACTCCTTCATGGTCTGATAGTCAAGGTCTTTTCTATCTACCACAAAAATCACTTTGTCAATGTAGTCCAACTCTGTTGCCAAGCGCGCAGTCTTAAAGCTGGTCAAAGTTTTTCCCGACCCCGTTGTATGCCAGATATAGCCACAAGCATTGATAGTGCCAAAGTTCTTCATTTCATTAGATGAATGAATCTTGCGCAAGATACTCTCAGTTGCTGCAATCTGATAAGGGCGCATGATGAGCAAGGTATTATCAGCATCAAAAACACAATACTTGGTCAAAACTTCCAAAAGGACTCGCTTGCTCAAAAATGTAACAGTAAAGTCTTCTAGGTCGTGGATTGTTTTATTTTTGCGGTCTGCCCACTCACAGGTGAACTCATAGTGATTTTTATTTTGAGCTGTTGTATTGGCAAAATAGCGTGTATAAGTCCCATTAGAAATGACAAAAATCTGAATGTATTTATATAAAGAATTTTCGCTATTGAAGCTTTCCTTACTATATCTATGAATTTGTTCAAAAGCCTGTTTAAGACTAACTCCACGTCTCTTCAATTCAATCTGAACTAGCGGAAGACCATTCACTAAAATAGTAACATCATAACGGTTGGTATGGCTACCCACTTGAGTCACTTGGTTGATGACCTGCATGCTGTTGTTATGAATGTTTTTCTTATCAAGGATGAAAATATTCTTAATCCGCCCATCATCAAAGACAAAATCATAAATATGATTTTCTTGGATTTTTCGTGTTTTTTCAACCAGCCCTTCATTGGGACAGTCCAGATACTCCACTACAAAGCGATTCCACTCAGCATCCGTAAAGATCACCTTATTAAGTTTTTCAATTTGGACCTTAGCATTTGCTAAGAGCTCTTCAGGTGTATGAATATCCAAGCGTTCGTAGTTAAGATAATTAACCAAATCAGAGATCAACTGATTTTCCAAATCAGCCTCTGACTGATATTCTCTATCTGTGCGATACTCTGGTTGATACTCAGCCAAGAGAATCCCTTCATTTGTTTCCGCAATTACTTCATGTACTTTTGAATAATCAACCATAGTATGCTTCCTTTTTTTGTTTTAATTGAGATTCTATCTCAAAATGATTAAAGAATTTATCTAGTAAAGTTTAATAATTGTTCTCTCCAGTATTCATACTGTTTCTGTCTTAGTTCGATTTCTTTTGGAAGGCCCTCAGAAAGAGAGTTGGTTAAAGTATTGAAATTGTCAAGAGTAGAGACGATTCTTTCTTGTTCTGTAATGGATGGTAAGTAAAAAGTAATTTTATCAATAGCATCCTTAGATAATCTCGGAATACTTGCCTTTCGAACTTGCGATTTGAGTCTATCTTGCTTACTTACCAAGACATAGTACATAAATTTATCAGAAATATTATCTGACGTCTCTAATGTGTACACATCATCTGCTGCCCAAAAGTTCATAGCGCTATACCCAATTTCACCAGCCGCACCTGCACAAATTACAAAGCTAGTATTTTTCACTCTGTTTGATTCGGTATAATATCCTAAGGGCGTCAAACTGTTTTGATAAACTGGAAAACTTCCTGTAGTAGCTAATTGTTGTCTCACAAGACGTTTCCCACGTTGTAAATTGATAACTTGTCCTAACTCCACTCGAATTGGCCCAAATACCCACTGTAAAAGTTTGATAATAGCGGAGTTGTCCCACTCCTCTACTCTACTCTACTCTCAGTGTACTCGCCTTCGGCGACGAATGTCAAGAGTTTTTCTCGGAAATATTCGTACTGTTTTTGACGAAGTTCAATCTCCTTGGGTAGTCCGATGTTTAGGTCATTACAAACCGTATCAAAGTTATCTAGAACTCGAACAATACGAGATTGGATTTCAAGGGAAGGGACTGGGATTTTGAATGATTTTATCATACTCATATTTATATCCCCGCGTGCACCTTGTTTCAAACTTAATATCTGCCTATTTTGATCAACTAACCAATAATACAAATACTTATAATTAACCATTCTTTCGTCAACACTAATACTACAACAATGTTGATTAGTTGTTAAAGGAATACTATTCATCGCAACTCTACCAGCAGTTGCTCCTGAAATTGCAATAATTATACTATTTGGCAGTATCCATTTTAAACCCGTTTCTTCAACAGCTTTCTCAGTAACATATTTTTCTGTTGTTGTTATTGTATTAAATTTTACTTCATTTGTTCTAAGCCAAGGAATGGTACCTTTAAGATAATAATCTTCGCATGATTTTTTAGGTGTTACTCCCGTAACAATCTTAACAGAAATATCTTGAATAGTTTTCCACTCAACCTGATAAAACTCATTCTCAAATGATAAGAGTTTATCTCTATAAAAAGAATATTGCTTTTTACGTGAGGTCAATTCTGAGGTCAATTCTGAGGTCAATTCTGTAACATAATCAGTGAATTTGTCAAGTATTTGCACGATTTTTTCTTGAATTTCTAGAGGAGGGATGGGGATTTTGATTTTCCCCATGACATTTGACATTAATTTTGGATTCCCCATCCCAGATGAAACATATTTCTTAGTTGAAATCGTTAAATAATAATAAACAAACTTTGTAAGGAGTTGATCATTATTAATTTCTACCAATCCACAAACATTAGTGATACTAAATTTTCCTCTACGATAAAAAACCGTTCCTGCATTTGCTCCATCAGTTGTCCAAGTTATATACTCTCCATCGTATTCAAAACTTGAAATTCTTCCAATTTCCCCATTGTTAGCTGTTTGAGAAGAATATACTGGAAACTCTCCTTTATTCTCTTCTAAAAACTGCTTTGACATTACCTTACCACGAGATAATTTTGATACATTTTTATCCCCCAACTCTTTCCACTCAACGGGACAGTTTTGGATTTCTTCTAGGATATTCATCACTTACCTCCTTCCTTGGCTAGATTTTCAATACTTTTAATTTCCTTGAGGTAATCTTTTTCAACTTGACTGAGGGTCTTGGCTTGGTAGCTCTTATACTCCTTATCTACCTTCTGCTTCATCTGTTCACGAGAAATAGAACCACTATTGTCCAGCAAATCTTCACCAGTAGCCTGAAGGATACGATCTACATGAGTCACCCAGTCTGCCATGGTCATGACTTCTTCTCGCTCTGCCTGTCTTTCAGCAAAATCTAGATATCCTGATACAAGCTGATTAAGCCCACGGAGTTCCTTTTCTGTCAGATAGTTCTTGGCAACTTTTGCTTCAGATAGAGTAGGAAGGTCTCCCTTAAAGGTGGTCAAGCCCATAAACTCCTTTTCGCTATCGACACGGTTATAGATGAGTTCACTCGCAGTATTGTGGTGAATGGCATAATGCATCTTGTTCTGCACCGTCGCAAAAAATTTCTTTGCCTCTGGTGAATTTGCATTGTAGTCGCTTGATGTAGCAAAGAGATCCAAGACCTGACGATAAAAGACTTTTTCACTAGAGCGGATGTCTCGGATTCTTTCAAGGAGTTCTTTAAAGTAAGAACCTCCACCCAAGTTTTTTAAGCGCTCATCATCCATAGCGAAGCCCTTAATCAGATATTCTTTCAAGACTGTCGAAGCATAGTGTCTAAACTGGGTTCCACGAGGGGAACGCACACGGTAGCCAATCGCCAAAATCATATCCAGATTGTAGTAGGCTACTTTTTTCGACTGAGTTTTCCCAGCCATTGCACCGTGACGAGTGGTTGTCAACTGATAGTTGACAACCACTGTTTCATCTAATTCACCATCCTCAAAGATTGCCTTGATATGTTTACTAATGTTTTGCTTGGAAGTTTGAAAGAGCTCAGCTAGTTCTTGTTGGGTCAGCCAGACCGTTCCATTATCCAAGTGAAGCTCAATAGCGGACTCACCGTCATCAGTTCTGTAAAGAATCACATCATTTGCCATGGCTCAATTCCTCTACAATCTTGTCTATCTCTGCACGCAAGTAGTCAATCTTTGTCACAGTCTCTGCGATTTCTTTATTGAGCACATCAATATCAATCTTCTCACGGGTATCTTCTTGTTCGACATAGGTTGAGACAGATAGGTTATAATCTTGCTCTGAACCAATCACATCATTATCAACAAGAGCTGCTTTATGGTCAACACTTTGATAATTAGAGAATAATTCAACAATATGCTCAATATTGCTATCTGTCAAAACATTGTTATTAGTCTCTTTTTTGAATTCCTTACTCGCATCAATAAAGAGCGTCTTATTTTCCAGTTTATTTTTCGCCAAAACCAAGATAGTCGTTGCGATAGAAGTTCCAAAGAAGAGATTATCAGGAAGGGCAATCACTGCTTCGACAAAGTTGTTATCTACCAGATACTGACGAATAGTCTTTTCAGCACCTCCACGATAGAAAATACCTGGGAAACAAACAATAGCTGCCCGACCTTTATTAGATAAGTGGTTGAGACTATGCATGATAAAGGCAAAGTCAGCTTTTGACTTAGGAGCTAGTTTCCCTGCTGGCGCAAAACGGTCATCGTTTATCAGAGTTGGATCTCCATCTCCCACCCATTTGACAGAGTAAGGAGGGTTAGAGACGATAGCGTCAAAAGGCTTTTCTTCTAAATGCTGAGGATTTAAAAGGGTATCTCCTCGCTTAATATCAAAGTTATTGTAGTTGATATTGTGCAAGAACATATTCATACGAGCCAAGTTATAGTTGGTCATGTTGATTTCTTGACCAAAGAATCCATCCTCTAGAATATGGTCTTCGTATTGCTTTTTCATCTGAAGCAAGAGCGAACCCGAACCACATGTCGGGTCATAGACCTTATTAATCTTATCCTTACCAACCATCACCAAACGAGCTAGTAGTTTAGAAACTGTCTGTGGTGTGAAAAATTCACCCCCGCTTTTCCCTGCGTTACTGGCATAGTTGGAAATCAAGAACTCATAAGCATCCCCAAAGGCATCGATGTCATTTTCCTCAAAGTTACCAAAGTTAATGCTATTGATACCGTTAAGGATATCAGAAAGCCGCTTATTTTTTTCTGGAACAGTTCCACCAAGGATGTTGCTTCGTGTGTCTAAGTTATCAAACAAGCCCTTGATATCGTCTTCTGATTTGAACCCAATCGCTGACTTCTCAATATCTTGGAAAATATTTGCCAATTCTTCGTTTAAATTTTCATTTTGCGATGCATTCTCGACCACATTTTCAAATAATTGACTTGGAAGGATAAAGAAACCCTTATCCTCAACTGTACCTGGTTTAAAATCTTGCTCAGCTTCTTGGTCACTTAAGTCAGCATAACGGAATTCTAAATCACCAGCTTCGTGCTCGGCGCGGTCAAAATAGTCTGCCATGTGCTCTGAAATAAAGCGATAGAAAAGGATTCCTAGGATATATTGCTTAAAATCCCAACCATCTACAGCTCCACGCACATCATCAGCAATCGCCCAAATTTTACGATGAAGCTCCCTGCGTTCTGCATTTTCTTTACTTGCCATTTTTACTTCCCTTATTTAATGTATTATCTTTTCTATTTTATCATATTTTCACAACTAAAAATTAACTTTAGTATAACGATAAAAATAAGCAATGAAGTAGAAAAAATTCCCAAATTTTAAAATCCTAATCTCTACGTCTATGTTCTCCATCTATTTTTTCTACAAACGTAAATCCTTTTGATTTCAGCTGCTCAAGTTTCGGACGAATCTTTTCAATAACATCCTCCATATAATTCTCCAATTTATGTGGAGGTTCAAATTCATATCTAGCAACCCAAAGAATATAGGTCTTATTTGATAAAACAATATCAAAATCAAAATAATTATCATCACTAGAAAGAATGCTTTGAAATTTCCAAAATGACAAAAATTCCTTATCTCCAAAACTATCTATTGCATGCCATATACTACTATCCCAAGTCTTAAATTGCCCAAATTTATTAACCGCACTTAGATAGGTCAATAGGAAGAAATCTTTCCGATTTAGCTTGGCAAAATTTTCATTATTAATCTCTAATTTTGTATAGTGAAGTCCCAAATCATGGAAGCTAAGTACTCTATGCTTTTCCATAAAATAAATGATTTCAGACTGGTCTAAACCTTCTTTTCTAAGAATAGTTTCCCAAAAATTTACAATCCTAGCTATTGTTTCCTTGCTTAAAGGAGTATTTCTCTCATATCTAGGGATTTCTTCATTCAATTTTTCTTCAACAATATAGTCCATTGCAGAGCTATTATAAGATTTCAGAGATTCCCGTATAGTAATACGTAGTAGTTTAGCTTTCTGAATTTCAGAAAAAGATTTATATTCACTTGAGAGATATTGATAAAAATCAGTCTTATGATTCCCCTCTCTTAGTTCTCTTGATAATTCCTCACTATCTGTCTCAAGTAATGTATCCAATTCCTCTTTTGTACGATTTAGAGATTCTTCATAAAGAAAATAGGCCGAGCTATTCATTTTATAGCTTGGTGGATATTGGTTAAGATCTGATTGTTGAATGTCGGACAGTATTTCTTGTATGCTTCGACCAAACTTGAACAGCCATGTAAAACTATTTTTTTCATCACCCTTGACTTTTATTTCTTCAGCCTTCAATAATTGTTTATATAATTCAGGATAAAAAAGGTAGGTATAGATAATCCAAAGTTGCTGTTCCTCCTGAACATGTCCTAGTTTCCCCCTTGAAAAGAATTCTTGATTGACATAATCATTAAAATGATTTCTATCTCGCAAGTTTCTATTTTCAAAACTGAACCTTCTCCAAAAATCATCTGACAATCTCGTACTAAATTTCTTTCCTAGCAAGTCAAAATAATCTTGCCAAATATTTGATGGATGAAGAACAAATGGTAGCTCTATCCTTCTATCAATTATTTTAGAAAGAAAATTATTGTCTTTAAGATGTACTTTCTCAATGTCTCCTACAAAGACAATTGGAATCTTGCCATTAAGCAAGCTAAAAATTTTATAACTCTCCTCTTGTTGTTTGTTAGACATTCGATCAAAATCATCAATAACTAATACTTTCCAAGATAATGACAGGCATTTAGAAGTTAGTAAACAACTGTAAAAACCATCTGATTTGATTTTAAAAAATTGATAGATTGCTACCAATAAAACAATACTCCCAACAATTAATTTAACACAAAAAGATTCAAAAAAAGAACTTAAACCTAAATCAACTACATTAGTCATTAAGATAGAAACTGCGACACATAAAACTATGAAAATCCTTAAAAAGCTATATACAAACGGGTGTAATTTTGAAAAAACAATTTCAATCGTTGAGCGGTTATCGCTTAATCTCCAAAAGTCTATCGTAACTAATTTTTTATTAGTATTCTTACCAACTTCAACTAGAAATTCTGTTTTTCCAGAACCCCAGTTCCCATTTAAGAAATAAGTTTTATTTTCTTCAAGTAATTTAGCAACATTTTTAGCTGCTACTGAAGTATCAATGTGCTTTAATGTAATAAATCTATCATCCATAGTATTTCTTTCTAAAAAACAAAATATTTCATAGCGCCTACTTTTATAAAAATTATATCACGAATCCACCAAAAAACGCCTTTAGATAATAATATATCTAAAGACGTTTGTTTTTATCCTGCTACTTGTGTAGTTTCTTCTACTTTAACTTTCTTATCCTTCTTACCTGAACCAGTCAATCGTCGTTTACTATCTCGGATTGTATTGAGGTCTTTAAGGAGTTTGGTTAGGTGTTCCTTTTCAGGATAGGCTTCTGCACTGGCTGCGGTATAGCGCATAAAGAGGTCGTAGATACTAGTTAATTCGGTACGGACTTGTCTGGTCTTGCCAACTTCCTTGGCAGACTTATGCGCACGCGCCTGACTTTCCACCTGATCATAGTCTTCCTGCGCACTGATCACCGCCTG
>CALHBZ010000195.1 GCA_937930605.1 Streptococcus oralis | reverse complement strand
GTGGATCACGCACACCAGAATTAGCCGCCAACACAGCATTGACAATCGAATTACGCGCTGAAGTAGCTTTTTGCACTACTGTTGTTAAATCACTAGTCGGATCAGCTAAGGCCTTTTCAATTTCTATTATCGCAGCATTGGCCTTAGCAAGAGCTGGATCCGTATTTGGCAAACCAACTGCTTTTGCTAAATACTCACCTATCTCAGCTGAAAGATTGGTCAGCTTCTTACGGTTTTCATCTTGTTGTTTAGCTGTAACTTCTGAAGATGCTAGTGCAGCAGCTGCAGCCGCAACTAAGCTAGTTGTTACAGAAGTTGATTGAACTCCACTAACACTATTCTTACCAGTGATTTCAGTTGTTTTTAATTCAGCTGAGTCAATTTCAAGGTTCTTTGCTTCTTTTGAAGTAGAAGGTTGCTGGTCAATTGCTGTTGTCGATCCACTCTGTTCAACAGACAGACTTGACACTACAGAAACATTCGATCCACTTGTTGATTGACTGGCACTAGCAGAAGCACTGACAGACTCGCTGAATGACGTACTATTAGAAATGCTGGCCGAAAGACTAGTAGAAGTGCTAACCGAGGCACTGGCTGACGAACTATTAGACACAGATTCTGACAGCGAAGTGCTTTCACTTACAGAAGTTGACAAGCTAGCAGAAGTTTCTGAGTTACTCGTTGATGTCTCACCTAGAACCACTGTATTTCTTGTAGCCAAGATATCCTTTGATTCCACCGTCTTTTCAACTGCAACAGTATCATTAGCGTAGACTCTTGTCTGAGTGGCCGCAAAACCTCCCAAAATGGTTCCAGTTGCTGCTACACCTTTCAACAAATCTAAGGCAGTCAATTTTTGACTTGCCTGATCTTCTACTAATTCTGTTTTTACCTGCGTAGCATCAACACCCCCACGCATAACTTTAAACAGACCAAATAGGGAAGTTGAGGCCCGCAACCAATGTTTCCCTGACTTGATTAATTTATACCTTGTGACGCGGTCGGTCTCTCTATATTCACCTCGTTGACGTCTAAAAAACATGTCCACTCTCCTAACCTAAAAAAGAAATTCTTCTTTCTAAAAAATTTTATCTCCTTATTATATCCTAAACATACCCACAATTCAATATCTCTGATTGGGACAAATAGAAAAATTAAGAAGCAAGTAACTTTCCCTCTGACAACATAACCTAAACGACATTTTCTAGAAGATAGGAAATTCCAACTCCAAACTGAGGAGAAATATCATTTTGGAACAATAGAACAACGAAATCATCCCAGAAGAAGTGACTGCAAAGCCTATTGAATTAAATTGTTTTCACTAATTTATCTTCGTTACAACAAAAAATCCCACGAATGGCCTGGATCCGTAGGATTTTCTTGCTAGAACGATTATTATACTGCAACACGGAGTTTGGCAAATCGATTTCATTTACCAAACATAGTTAGTAAGGCAGGTTGCTAGTTAGCTTCCTTGCCGTTACAATGAAAAAATCCACGAATCGAAATCATTCGTGGACTTTTCCTAGTGAAGCCGTTTAAGTAAGCCGATTTTACACTACGACACGGAGTTTGGCAAATCGATTATATTTGCCAAACGTAGTTAGTAAGGCAGTTAGCTAGTTCGCCAAATAGCGACTAGCGTCCAACAATTAGGAACTTTAGTTCCAATTGTTGGTACTGAGTTACATCTTCTCTTCTAACTTCACATCTGGATACTTATCCGCAAACCAGCGCAGGGCAAAGTCGTTTTCAAAGAGGAAAACAGGTTGGTCGAAACGATCTTTGGCCAAGATGTTTCGACTTGAAGACATGCGTTCATCCAAGTCCTCAGGCTTGATCCAACGAACGGTCTTTTTACCCATTGGAGTCATGACAACTTCTGCGTTATACTCGCCTTCCATGCGGTGCTTAAAGACTTCAAACTGGAGTTGTCCGACAGCGCCCAACATGTACTCACCTGTTTGGTAATTCTTATAAAGCTGAATGGCTCCTTCTTGCACCAGTTGCTCAATCCCCTTGTGGAAAGATTTTTGCTTCATGACATTCTTGGCAGAAACTTTCATGAAAATTTCAGGAGTAAAGGTTGGCAGAGGTTCAAACTCAAACTTGTTTTTTCCAACTGTCAAGGTATCACCAACTTGATAAGTACCTGTATCGTAAACTCCGATAATATCACCTGCCACAGCATTGGTTACATTCTCACGACTTTCCGCCATAAACTGAGTCACATTAGACAGTTTGGCACTCTTCCCAGTACGAGGCAGATTGACACTCATGCCACGCTCGAATTCACCCGAAACGATACGGACAAAGGCGATACGGTCACGGTGACGGGGATCCATGTTAGCTTGGATTTTAAAAACAAATCCTGAGAAATCCTTATCGTAAGGATCAACAATTTCTCCGTCTGTTTTCTTGTGTCCATGAGGTTCTGGAGCAAACTTGAGGAAAGTCTCAAGGAAGGTCTGCACACCAAAATTAGTAAGAGCTGAACCAAAGAATACAGGTGTCAATTCTCCAGCCAGAATAGCTTCCTCTGAGAATTCATTTCCTGCTTCCTTCAGGAGCTCAATATCATCTTTTACTTGTTCATAGAATGGGTTGCTAGCAAAGAGTTTATCGCCATCTTCTAGGCTGGCAAAACGCTCATCCCCTTTATAGAGTTCCAAGCGTTGGTTATAGAGGTCATACAAGCCTTCAAAGGCTTTCCCCATCCCGATTGGCCAGTTCATTGGGTAGCTAGCAATGCCTAGGACTTCTTCCAACTCCTGCAAGAGGTCCAGTGGCTCACGACCGTCACGGTCCAGCTTGTTCATAAAGGTAAAGACGGGAATGCCACGGTGTTTCACAACCTCAAACAATTTTTTGGTTTGGGCCTCAATACCCTTGGCAGAGTCCACGACCATGACCGCAGCATCCACCGCCATCAAGGTACGATAAGTATCTTCTGAGAAATCCTCGTGCCCTGGTGTGTCGAGGATGTTGACGCGTTTGCCGTCGTAGTCAAATTGCATCACAGACGAAGTGACCGAAATCCCACGTTGTTTCTCGATATCCATCCAGTCAGACTTGGCAAAAGTCCCTGTTTTCTTCCCTTTTACAGTACCAGCCTCACGAATCTCGCCCCCAAAGTAGAGCAACTGCTCAGTGATGGTTGTTTTCCCCGCGTCGGGGTGAGAGATGATGGCAAAGGTACGACGTTTCTTAATTTCTTCTTGAATATTCATAAGTTCTCTTTCTTTGATTCTCTATTTTAAGTTGTTTCAATAGCTAAGAATGATTTTTATATTGGATTTTACTATTCCTTTCAACTCTCTATTATATCGGATTTTGGGGAGTTTTTCAATTGCTCATCCGATGAAAAGGCAAGCTAGAGCACAGATTTCACCTGATTTCTCTTTTTCCACCGTTTCTTGAACAAGATATCAAAGAGAAGCAAAGCTAGAGAAAGAATAACCGACACAAGGAGGTACTTTATCCATAGAGGAGCATTCGGGATAAACGGTGTATCTCTTAAGAGGCCATAATTTCCACCAGTCACCTGATTAACCCCAACTAGAAAGAGATTGAGAATAAAGGTATAGGCTACAATCATATATTTCTTGAGCAAGCTCTTGTCATAGTGATTCATCAAGTAGACCAAGGAATTCACCAAAAGGGCATAGTGTCCAATCAAAAATGAAAAACTGGTGATATGGGGGAAATCATAGGGGTCAAAAACCGGGTAAACCAAGGCAAAGACTGCTCCACTTGCTCCTAAGAGGGCAAAATATTGCTTGCTTCGCCATTTATCTGGCAAGAAAACCACCGCAAACATAGCCAAACGGCAATGGTAAAATGGAAGGCTATTAGAAAATGGAATCCCAAAACCAACATACCAGCTATATAGGGCAAGTAACTGGAGGATCTGAATCCCCTTAAACAAGTAGACAAAGCGTGGATTCTTGTGATAAGCAAACGCCCCATAAATACAAAGCACTAAAAGAAGCATCATAATCCCATACCAAAAAAGCGGAATGGGAGGAGGTACCGTCTGAGTTCTGGTGATAAATTGATGGAACATGTTTCTATCCTAACTCTTATTTTTTTTATTCTCTAGTTTTACCATTATAGCGAATTAAAAGCGATTTTTCAATTTCCATTTCTTTTCAGTTTGGCTCCCTTATTTATAGGAAAATATGGTAAAATAGAACAGACTAAAAATCATCATTTCACGAAAGGATGCAAGATGAAAATTACGCAAGAAGAGGTAACGCACGTTGCCAATCTTTCAAAATTAAGATTCTCTGAAGAAGAAACTGCTGCCTTTGCAACCACCCTGTCTAAGATTGTAGATATGGTTGAGTTGCTAGGCGAAGTCGACACAACTGGTGTCGCACCTACTACGACCATGGCTGACCGCAAGACTGTACTCCGCCCTGATGTGGCCGAAGAAGGAACTGACCGTGATCGCTTGTTTAAAAACGTACCTGAAAAAGAAAACTACTATATCAAGGTACCAGCTATCCTAGACGATGGAGGAGATGCCTAATGACTTTTAATAACAAAACTATTGAAGACTTGCACAATCTCCTTGTCTCTAAGGAGATTTCAGCAACTGAATTGACCCAAGCTACACTTGAAGATATTAAGTCTCGCGAGACATCTATCAACGCTTTTGTCACCATCGCTGAGGAGCAAGCTCTTGCCCAAGCCAAAGCCATTGACCAAGCAGGAATTGACGCGGACAATGTCCTTTCAGGAATTCCGCTGGCTGTTAAGGATAACATCTCTACTGACGGTATTCTCACAACTGCAGCCTCAAAAATGCTCTACAACTACGAGCCTATTTTTGATGCAACAGCCGTTGCCAATGCAAAAGCCAAGGGCATGATTGTCGTTGGGAAAACCAACATGGACGAATTTGCCATGGGGGGATCAGGTGAGACTTCTCACTACGGTGCCACTAAAAATGCTTGGGACCAGACCAAGGTTCCTGGTGGTTCATCAAGTGGTTCTGCTGCAGCTGTAGCTTCAGGCCAAGTCCGCTTGTCACTTGGTTCTGATACTGGTGGTTCCATCCGCCAACCTGCTGCCTTCAACGGGATCGTTGGTCTCAAACCTACCTACGGAACAGTTTCACGTTTCGGTCTCATTGCCTTTGGTAGCTCGCTAGACCAGATTGGACCTTTCGCACCAACTGTTAAGGAAAATGCCCTCTTACTCAATGCTATTGCCAGCGAAGATGCCAAAGACTCTACTTCTGCTCCTGTCCGCATTGCTGACTTTACTT
>CALHBZ010000194.1 GCA_937930605.1 Streptococcus oralis | reverse complement strand
ATCTAGGTAGATTTGCGGGCGAATCCGTTCCAATCGACCTGCCCAATGAGTTTCTTGCAAGGCCTGTCTCACAAGCTCTTCATCGACTTTTTCCTCTCTTGACGCCATAAAAAGTAGGAAGCTTTGTAAAGCCAAGGCGGCATTTTCTTGCTGGTAGGCGCCTTCCAAACCAATTTTAAGCTGGGAAAATCTTGCTAGTCTACTTGAAAAATCTCTAGCTTTCAAGGTGAAATCTTGCCCAGCTTGATAAAGGTCTACAGCTAACTCTCTTGCTCTTCTTTGACAGACAAGCTCAGCTTCTGGAGCAAGCTTAGCAATGACTGCCTTCTTTCCAGTCTTGAAGATACCAGCTTTCTGCTCTGCTATTTTCTCCAGACTGTCACCCAAGGTCTCCTGATGATCTAGGCCAATGAAAGTAACAACTGCAATCTCTCCAGTTACCACATTAGTCGTGTCTAGTAAGCCACCAATTCCCACTTCTAACAGGACTAAGTCCACGCCTTTCTCTCTAAAATAGGCCAAAGCAATCAAGGTCAACAGTTCAAAGAAAGACAATTGATCATGTGTCTCCAAAAGAGCTTTTTCCATCTCCTTGACTTGGTTCGCTATACGGATAAAGTCTTTATCTGCGATCGGTTGTCCATTGATACAGATTCGATCATGGATGCTGATGATATGAGGAGAGGTAAAGGTGCCAACTTTTTTACCATGAGCTACAAACAATTCCCTCATGAAGGCAATAGTTGACCCCTTGCCGTTAGTTCCTGTTACATGGATAATGGGATAAGTCTTCTCAGGATTCCCTAGCAAATCCACTGCTCGCTGCATTCGTCCAAGTCCAGATCTAAAGTTTAAACCAATTCGACTATGGAGCCATTCTTCTACTTCAAACATATATCTCCTTAACAAAAATCCAATCAACTATCGCACCAAAGTATGACTGCAAATAAAAAGCGAGGTCGAGACAAAAATCCCGACCTCTTACCTGGTTAGCTAATCACTAGCTACTATAAATTTCAACGTGGACTAAAAATGTCCACTGGATGTTCCAACTCTCTCCAATTTCTGGGAGTTGGGCTGATACAGTCTCTGAGGTTACCTGCGTTTCTAATTTCTAGCGCAGGGCTAAAAACATCCACTGGATGTTTTTACTCCTCCATATAGGTGTTGAAAACTTCTTCAATCATATTCCATTCGTCTTCTGAGTCTTCTGGAATTGGTTGCAATTCGCCCTCTGTTCCGTCTTCATTTTCATTGAATGAGTATGCTTGAATCTCAACTTCACCATTTTCGTCTTCTTCTGCATTAACTGGCACTAGAAGGACATAGTTTTTACCAAATTCTTCCTTACCGTCAATTGTCAAAAGGATTTCAAACAAGGTTTCATTACCTTGGTCATCTACTAGTGTAATCAATTCACGTTCTTCGTGGTTATGGTTATGATCGTGTGACATAGTTTCTCCTCTGTCTTAAAATTTTCTATCTAAATAATTTTGCAAAATCAGCTGGGCAGCTAATTTATCAATGACTTTTTTTCGCTTGTTGCGACTGATGTCTGCCTGCTCAATCAGCATACGCTCGGCTGCAACTGTGGTCAGGCGCTCATCTTGATAGTCTACTGGTAAACCAAAAATCTCTTCTAGTTTTGCTCCGTAGGCTTGACTGGCTTCTACCCGCGGACCGCTGGTATTATTCATATTTTTAGGCAAGCCCACTACAAAGCGTTCCACCTTATAGCTCTCAACCAATTCCTTGATGCGGTCAAAACCAAACTGGCCCTGTTCCTCATTGATTTGGATAATTTCAAGGCCCTGAGCTGTAAAACCTAGTGGGTCACTAATGGCAACGCCTACCGTTTTTGAACCAACGTCCAATCCCATAATTCTCATAGATTATAGATCGACTCCTTGTCCTTTAAGGTAATAGCGCACCAATTCTTCAACAATTTCATCACGCTCGTACTTACGGATTTGATTTCGCGCATTGTTGTATCGAGGAACGTAGGCAGGGTCTCCACTCAATACATAACCCACAATCTGATTGATCGGATTGTAGCCTTTTTCATTCAGAGAAGCATAGACGTCTGTCAACGTTTCACTAATTTCCTTCTTATTGGAATCATCCAATTTAAAACGTACAGTTTCTTCAGTAAATCCCATTCTAACACCCTCTTTCCTTAGAATAGTACTATTATAGCATATTTCCTTACGTTCCACAATTAAGTCCATCTATTTATTTGGATTTTCTATTGTTCTGTCGCTCCATTTGCTATTCTATCTTCGATATATTGGCTTGGTTCATTTTTCAAAAGAGTCTCTAAGCCAATATTCTTTAGATATTCTACTTGCGCCGCCTTTTTGACATCTAAAATTTGAAAATCATAAGTCGTCGTAGTTTCCATCTCTGTCTCGCTGATTAGCTGAGTCTCAACCGTAAAACCTTCTAACTTACGTGCTTCTTGGAGACTTTCATCTTTCTCCTCGGCTTCCGCGAAGGCTTTCTTTGTAGCTTCAAGACCGTGGTCAGCGATAAAGGATTTCAACTCCTCACTTAAGGGCCGTGTCTGCCGGATAACCAATTTTAGAAATTGCTTCCCTCTATAAGTAATTGTTTGAGTTTGCTTAACGCCCCCTTCTGACTCAGGGAGAAGTAAGGTCTTGGTTACAACCGTGTTCTTCTCGGCATTATCTAGAACTGGCAGGGTAGACTGGAGTTCTTCTGACGACGTTGTTGAAGCAGCAGTTGTCCCCTTCTTTTGTCCACAACCAACAAGTAAAAAAAGGAGGGCAAACGCACTGATTACTATTTTTTTCATATTTCCTCACATGATTTTTAGATAAAAATGAACAAGGCTAGGAGATACCCCAGCCTTGATGTTTATAGAGCTGCACGCAAACGTGCCTCTGCATTTTCTACATTACGGACAGAGCGTGGTAAGAAAGCACGGATATCATCCTCTTTATAGCCGACTTGCAGGCGCTTCTCATCCACAAGAATCGGGCTTTTTAGAATCCGCGGTGTTTCCATGATTAAGTTGAGCACTTCATTGACACTCAAATCTTCGATGTCAA
>CALHBZ010000193.1 GCA_937930605.1 Streptococcus oralis | reverse complement strand
AGAATGGCCGTAAGCGCCAAAAAAATAGATTGGGTAAGCTAATTGAGGTTTATCCGTCTCTATTTATCGTTGAATTTGGGAACGTTGAGGGAGACAAACAAACCAATGTCTATGTGGAATCCTTCACCTACTCAGATATCTTGACAGAAAAGAATTTAATTCGCTATCTAGACCAAGAATCCTAAAATGAAGTGAGCTTTGCTCACTTTTTTCTTTTTCTCCCGAATAGTATAAACGAGGGTAACCTCGGAAATTTATATTATTAAGGAGAATGAATGACGTTTTTTAAATCAGGAGTTAAGAAGAGTAGATGTACTCAGTTGAGTGTAGGGCTGGCTACTTTGTTCGTTACGAGTACCTTTTTGTTTGGTGGAGAATCGGTTCAAGCCGATAGTGTAGCGCGTGGAGATGACTATCCGCTTCACTACAAAAATGGTAGTGTTGAAATCGATCAGTGGCGGATGTATTCTCGCCAGTGTACCTCTTTTGCGGCCTTTCGTTTGAGTAGTGTAAATGGCTTTGAGATTCCTCCTGCCTACGGAAATGCGAATGAATGGGGACATCGTGCTCGTCGTGAAGGTTATCGTGTGGATACTAAGCCAGAAGTTGGGGCTATTGCTTGGTCGACAGAAGGTTATTATGGGCACGTGGCCTGGGTATCAAATGTATTAGGGGATACGATTGAGATCGAAGAGTATAACTATGGAGTTAGGGAGAAATACAATCGTCGCAGCGTAAAAGCTAGCTCTATGACAGGTTTTATCCATTTCAGGGATTTATCTGCCAGCCATAGTGCGGGTGAGAATGCTCGTAGCCCAGAACTTCCGTCTAGTGGGACAATAGTATTCACGGGGAAATCGCCTATTATGGACCAACCGTCACGTACAGGACAGGTTATTGACTACTATTATGCTGGTGAGAGTGTGAGTTATGATCAAGTTCTTGAAAAGGATGGTTATAAGTGGCTCGGTTATTTGTCTTATAGCGGTTCTAGAAGATATGTGCAGTATGCAGAGCTAAGCAATACAGAAAAGGGCTGGAAAAAAGAAGGAGGGAGTTGGTATTACCGAGAGAATGGGAAACTCGCAACTGGTTGGAAGAAAATAAATGGCAGTTGGTATCACTTTAAAGACAATGGAACCATGTCAACAGGTTGGGTGAAGGATAGTTCGCATTGGTACTATCTAAAGGCATCAGGGGAGATGCAGACGGGATGGCTCAAGGAAAATGGAACATGGTATTATTTGGAGAGTTCAGGGGCTATGAAGTCTAGCCAGTGGTTCCAGGTAGGAGGAAAGTCTTATTACGTCAATGCTTCGGGGGCTTTAGCAGTGAATACTACTGTAGATGGCTATCGAGTGGATAGTAATGGAGCTAGAATCTAGAAAGAATATAAAAAAGAGGGCTTCACTACCATTTGCCTATTCTTTCCGATGGTATTTTTCCTTGCTTTCCTTTATAATGGGTGTATGGACAAGAAAAAATTATTATTAATTGATGGATCTTCTGTTGCCTTTCGTGCCTTTTTTGCACTCTATCAGCAGCTGGATCGATTTAAAAATGCTAATGGCCTTCATACCAATGCCATCTATGGCTTTCAACTCATGTTAAATCATGTCTTGGAGCGAGTTGAACCCAGCCATGTTTTGGTAGCTTTTGATGCAGGTAAGACGACTTTCCGAACAGAGATGTATGCAGACTACAAGGGTGGTCGTGCTAAAACTCCAGATGAGTTTCGTGAGCAATTTCCCTTCATTCGTGAATTACTAGACCATCTTGGAATTCGCCATTATGAGTTGCCGCAGTATGAAGCGGATGATATCATAGGGACTCTAGGTCGTTTGGCTGAGAAAGATTCCTTCGATGTGACCATCGTCAGCGGGGACAAGGACTTGATCCAGTTGACAGATGAGAATACAGTGGTCGAGATTTCCAAGAAAGGTGTGGCTGAGTTTGAGGCCTTTACACCAGATTACCTTATGGAAAAGATGGGACTCACACCAGCTCAGTTCATTGATCTTAAGGCTCTTATGGGGGATAAGTCTGATAATATCCCTGGTGTCACGAAAATCGGTGAAAAGACGGGAATCAAGCTTTTGCTAGAACACGGCTCGCTCGAAGGTATTTATGAAAATATCGATGGGATGAAGGCTTCTAAGATGAAGGAAAATCTCATCA
>CALHBZ010000192.1 GCA_937930605.1 Streptococcus oralis | reverse complement strand
CCCAAGTCAGGTCAGATGGGACTTTAAAGACCCCATTTTTTGCATCCCAACTACTTTCAATCTGGGCCAGTCCACGACTCAGTTGCACATCAATACTGTCTAGTTCATCGAACAGCCCTCCTGAGTAGCTATCATAGGCGCGTAGGTCTTTCAAAATCGTTTCATAGATACGTTTATTAGCCTGGTGACCTCGTATGAGTTCCGTATTATTCCCCTTTTTTTCGCTATCTAGGCTCAAGGTGGAGAAGGATTGATTGACTTCATATAAATAGGCAATCATTTGCTCTTCCTGGCGGATCTTATCAAGCAGATCATCCTCCCGCCAACTCTTGGTGTCGACCATCGTTTGGTAGTCTTCTGGTAATTTCTTGATAGCTTGAGAGAAGGTTTCTGCATAGAGTTGTCCCCCTTTGCTCAAGGGCAGTAAGACACTTGCGAAAAAACTTCTAGCCGAATCATAAGCATCTCCCTTTAGACTCTCCGTATCCTCTGAAAATTTTTGAATGGCTGATTGCAAGTCTTGATAAGCCTCCACCTGTGATTGGCACATGGTCGCTATACTCGAACTTTGTAGTTGTGATTGTTCCAAGTACATATCAATGCCCATGTCGTTTTTCCTCCTCTCTTTCTAGTTCCTTGCGTCTTTCATAGTAGACCTCATCCAAGTCTCCCTCTAACCGGAACTCTTCTTTTTTCAAATCATCCATATGGTAGCTGAGGTCCTCAAGGATTTGGTTTTTGAGTTGGTTTCTTTGCAGGAGCGTTTCTTCCAACTGTCCTGCATATCGGCTTTGATAGGCTGCCTCCCACAAATCACTTTGATAACGGTGACTAACTCTATCATACCCTTCAAAGATTTCTATCAGTTCTTTGGTGCGGTACTTCTCTTTTCCATTGTCTTCTAGCTGGTACAAAAGTTCTCGCTCTCTTTTCTTCAACTCATCCAACTTGCTCATGTATGACTCCTAAAACCATTTGCAGCAGCCTCATCTAGCGCCTCAAAATCACTCGCTACAGAGTGCAGTCGTTCTGAAGTTAGGGTTACAGCAGCCGAAATCTGACTAGCTAGATTTTGA
>CALHBZ010000191.1 GCA_937930605.1 Streptococcus oralis | reverse complement strand
AGGGAGAACTTCCTTCAGAATATGATCGAACACATATCTTTAAAACCTTGGCTCTTTTGGGAGACAAGACAGGACCGATTATTGGAATCGTTCCCATAACAGAACACCTCGCTGAGAAAAAATTAGCAAAGGTTTCTGGAAATAAAAAAGTGAGCATGATTCCACAGAAAGACTTAGAAAAAACGACAGGCTATATTCATGGTGCAAATAACCCAGTCGGCATTCGCCAAAAACACAATTATCCAATTTTTATTGATCAGACTGCTTTGGGTTTAGACCAAATGATCGTCTCCGCTGGGGAAGTCGGACATAGTATCATCATACGCCCTCGAGACTTGGCCAGCTTTGTAAAAGCCGATTTTGCTGATATCTTGGAGGAAAGTAAGTAATGAAACTCTATTTTGTTCGTCATGGTCGCACTCTATGGAATCTTGAAGGACGTTTTCAAGGTGCTAGTGGCGACTCTCCCCTTCTTTCGGAATCCATTGACATCCTAAAGCAACTTGGTCAGTATCTCAAGGAAATACCTTTTGATACGATTTATTCAAGTGATTTACCCAGAGCGATCAAATCTGCTGAAATTATCCAAAGTCAACTCCAGACCCCCTGTCCTTTAGAAAGTATTCCAGACCTACGTGAATGGCAACTTGGGAAACTTGAAGGTTTAAAAATCGCAACCCTTAATGCCATCTATCCACAACAAATCAAGGCCTTTCGCTCCAATCTGGCTCAGTTTGATACGAGGATGTTTGAAGCGGAATCCCTTTACAGTACTACGAAGCGGACCATTCAGTTTATCAAATCTCTGAAAGGAAGTCCGGCTGAAAACATTCTAATCGTCGGTCATGGTGCAAATCTCACTGCTAGCCTACGTACACTTCTAGGTTATAAAGAGGCTCACCTTCGCAAAGATGGAGGCTTAGCCAATGCTAGCTTGACGATTTTGGACACTGAGGATTTTGAATCCTTTACTCTTGAAAGATGGAATGACACTTCCTATCAAGAAAAATAATCGAACTTGATCCTACCGGTCAAGTTCTTTTTAGTTTTCAAAGAATATCCGTGAATTTCTCGACTATTTATGATAAAATGGGAGTATCGCAAAAAATGACTCATCGTATCCAATTTTGAGTAAAACTAGGAGGATCCCATGTCTACAGAACATATGGAAGAACTAAATGACCAGCAGATCGTTCGCCGTGAAAAAATGGCTGCGCTCCGTGAACAAGGAATCGATCCCTTCGGAAAACGTTTTGAACGTACTGCTAACTCTCAAGAACTTAAAGATAAATTTGCAGAACTCGATAAAGAACAACTACATGAATTAAACGAAACTGCCACTATCGCAGGGCGTTTGGTAACCAAACGTGGAAAAGGAAAAGTTGGCTTTGCCCATCTTCAAGACCGGGAAGGTCAAATCCAGATCTACGTTCGTAAAGATGAAGTTGGTGAAGAAAACTACGAAATCTTCAAAAAAGCAGACCTTGGCGACTTCCTTGGTGTCGAAGGTGAAGTCATGCGTACTGATATGGGAGAGCTCTCTATCAAGGCAACTCACATCACACACTTGTCTAAAGCACTTCGCCCACTTCCTGAGAAATTCCACGGTTTGACAGACGTTGAAACCATCTACCGTAAACGATACCTTGACTTGATTTCTAACCGTGAAAGCTTTGAACGTTTTGTCACTCGTTCAAAAATCATCTCCGAAATCCGTCGTTACCTTGACCAAAAAGGTTTCCTTGAAGTGGAAACACCTGTTCTCCATAACGAAGCTGGTGGCGCTGCTGCTCGTCCATTTATCACACACCACAATGCCCAAAACATTGACATGGTGCTTCGTATCGCAACTGAGCTTCACTTAAAACGTCTTATCGTTGGTGGTATGGAACGTGTCTATGAAATTGGCCGTATCTTCCGTAATGAAGGAATGGATGCTACTCATAACCCTGAATTCACTTCAATCGAAGTTTACCAAGCTTATGCAGATTTCCAAGATATTATGGACTTGACGGAAGGTATTATCCAACACGCTGCTAAATCAGTTAAGGGTGATGGTCCAGTCAACTACCAAGGAACTGAAATCAAAATTAACGAACCATTTAAACGTGTTCACATGGTGGATGCTATCAAAGAAATTACTGGTGTTGATTTCTGGCAAGACATGACTTTCGAGGAAGCAAAAGCTATCGCTGCTGAGAAGAAAGTTCCAGTTGAGAAACACTACACTGAGGTTGGTCACATTATCAATGCCTTCTTTGAAGAGTTTGTTGAAGAAACCTTGATCCAACCAACCTTTGTCTACGGACATCCAGTAGCTGTCTCTCCACTCGCGAAGAAAAATCCTGAAGACGAACGCTTTACTGACCGTTTTGAGCTCTTCATCATGACTAAGGAGTACGGTAATGCCTTTACCGAGTTGAACGACCCAATCGATCAGCTGAGCCGTTTTGAAGCTCAAGCGAAAGCTAAGGAACTTGGTGATGATGAAGCAACTGGCATTGACTACGATTACATCGAGGCCCTTGAATACGGTATGCCACCAACAGGTGGTTTGGGTATCGGTATCGACCGTCTCTGCATGCTCCTCACTGATACAACCACTATCCGTGACGTATTGCTTTTCCCAACAATGAAATAAACTCTTATCCTCTGGCTCTTGCCAGAGGATTTTTAATACTAAAAGAGACTGAGGAAAAACTCAATCTCTTTTTCTTATTCTTGATTTTTAACCTGACTGGTTGCTACATCTTCTCCAAACCATTTTTGGCTAATTTCCTGGAACTTTCCTTCTTTGTATAGTGCAACAAAGGCTTGGTTCAAAGTAGCTAACAAAGTTTTATCAGCAGGTCTAACACCCACTGCAAAAGATTCACTTTCAAATCCAGCTGAAAAGACATTGTAGTCATTTAATATCCCTTCAGATTGGAGGTAGTAATTGGCATAGACACGGTCAATTAACAAGGCATCAATACGATCATTTTTCAAATCAATCAAAGCTTCGTTGAAACTTTGGTATTGATTGGCCTTCTGATCTTTTACCTGATTTTTTAGCAAATCTGGCTGCGCTTCAAAGTCCAAATAGCCAGAAGATCCAGCCTGAGCTCCCAAAACCTTGTTATTCATATCTTTGATTGACTGGATGTTCTGAGATTTTTTAGAAACTAAAACTTGTTGATTTTCCATATAAGGAATGGTAAAGGCAACCTTCTCTCTCCGTTCATCTGTCGCAGAATAACCATTCCAGATGGCATCAATGGTACCATTTTGTAGTTCGGTTTCTTTCATATCCCAGTCGATGGGTTGAAAGTTCACCTGAATTCCAAGTTTTTCAGAGACAGCTTGAGCTAGATCAATATCAAAACCTGCATACTTGCCATTCTTTTCTTCGAATCCCATGGGAACGAAGGTATTGTCAAATCCAATGGTAATGCTCCCCTGCTTTTGATATTTGGACCAATTATCCTGCTTCGGATCACTGACCTTTTGCGTACAAGCAGTCAGGAAGAAGCTAAAGAACAAAGCAAGTACTCGGGCAATTTTCTTTCTCTTCATAGGCACCTCCTACTTCGGCTCAACCTTAAGGATCTGATCAGCAATGTTTTCAGCAAACTGAAGGTCGTGCGTCACAACAATCTGGGTCATGCCACGCTCTTTATTTTGAAGGATAAGTTTTTCCACTTCTAATCGTAACTCGGGATCTAAAGCTGATGTAGGCTCATCATATCCGATAACTTCTGGATCAATCATCATGGCGCGCGCTAAAGCGACACGCTGCTTTTGCCCACCAGATAAGGAAAATGGAAAGGCATCAGCATGTCCTGCTAACCCAAGTTGTTCTAACAAACCACGCGCCTTCTTCTCAGCAGCTTCCTTATCCATATCCATGGTTTTAATAGGTGACAAGGTTAGGTTTTCTAGAACTGACAAATGCGGAAAGAGTTGAAAATCTTGGAAAACGAATCCTAGTAGATTACGCTTTTCTAGTTCGTCTAAAGCTAGAGATTCACCGTTATAGTAGATTTCTCCAGAATCGATAGTTTCCAGTCCAGCTAACATACGTAATAAGGTTGTTTTTCCGCCTCCTGATGGACCTACGATTGCGAGAATTTGCTTTTCAGGAATAGATAGACTGAAATTGGTTAAGATTTGTTTTCCAGCAAAACTCTTGTTAATATTTCGTAATTCTAACATAGCAATCCTCCTATCTGTAATAACTGTACTTCTTCTCAAGTTTTTTCGCTACAATGGTCACAAGCCCAATCATGATCAAATAAATCGCTCCAGCTAAAAACATTGGAACAAGACTGGCATCTCGATTGGCCGCTGTTCGACTAGCCAAGATCAAATCTGAAATCCCCAATGCATAGACTAAAGAGGTATCCTTGACCAAACTCATAATTTCGTTAAAGACACTTGGTAAGACAATCTTTGTCACCTGAGGAAGTATGATATAACGAACTGTATCAAATGGACTAAACTTTAACACTTTTGCAGCCTCGTACTGTCCCTTCGGAATTGTCTCAATACCGCCACGAAAGATTTCTGCAAAGTAGGCTGCATAGTTCAATACAAAAGCAATCACGGCTGCAGGAAGACGATCTAAACGTATCCCAATACTAGGGAGCACATAGTAGATAAAAATTAATTGCAAGAGCAAGGGAGTTCCTCGCATTACCCATATATAAAGATTAATCAGATAATGGAGGGGTTTCCAATGAACTTGCAAGGCAAAGGCAATGACAATCCCTAAAGGAATAGAAAAGATTAAGACCAGAGCAAAGACTTGGAGAGTCATACTTGCACCGTTCAATAAACTTGGTAAAATCTCGAATATATAAGACATACTACACCTCCTGAAAATAATTATTCCTATTATAGCATAAATAAACAATTTATCAAGGAGTTTTTTTGTAAAAAAATTCTATTTCTTTTTAAAAATAAAAACCGTATCTATCAAAAATGATGAGATACAGTTTCGCTTTATAGAATATTTTTAAAGGGTTTCTAGCAGTTCTTGCATCTGAATATCATCTGGAATCAGTTTTAAATATGCTTCTGCTTGCTTCTTAGCTTCTTCGAAATACCCTAATTCCCGCAAGACATAAGTATATTGCTCCAGAAACTCTGGGTTGTCCTTAAGGTCAGACGACAATTCTTGATAGAGCTCATAAGCCTGATCTAAATCTTCGATTTCCTGGTAAGAACGAGCAATCATCCACTTGGTCAGGAGATTTTCAGGTTCTTGACTTTGAAGAGCAATAATATCCTCAAATCGTTCTTGTTCCATATAAATGGTCGCAAGGCGAAGGAAAATCTCCTCGAGGTCTTCTGCATCTTCTTTGGCAGTAAGGAGAAAGTCCTCCGCTGCCTTAGCATCATGCAATTCATAAGAAAACTGAGAGGCCGCTAACAAAAGACGAGTTTCAAATGGATTTTTCTCCAAACCTTGTTTAGCGATACGAAGGGCCTCTTCTACCTGATGTTCCTTGTGCAAGGCTTGACTATAGCCGTACTCATATCCTTCAAATTCAGGTGAAATAGTGTCAATCTGCTTAAAGTAAAGAACAGATTTTTGATACTCTTCTTGATCAAAGTAAAGACTAGCTAGTTCAAAGGCAGTTTGGTCATTGTATTCTAGTTCTAGAGCTTTTTCTAAGAATTCCGTTGCAGCTTCAAACTTGCCTAACTGGGCATAAGCGTAGCCAATTCGTTGGTAGATTGATACGCCTGTTTGCTCATAAATGGAGCGATTATCCAACTGAGCGTAGCCTTGAATGGCTTCCTGATAGTTTCCTAACTCGCTATCCAACTCAGCCAAACCAAAAACTAATAAGGGATCATCTGAGTAGTTTAAGGCTTCCAGTAACTTTTCACGCGCTACATCTGTCAAACCCTCCAACTGATAGAGGTCGGCCTTCAAAGCCAAAGCTGACACATACCAGTCACTTTCAGGTGTGATTTCCTCTAGGTAGGCAAAGGCTTCTTCTACCTGTCCATCCTCGCTAGCAATGCTTGCTAAGTTCAGATTCACTTCTGGAAATTCTGTAACGATTTTTTGGTAAATTTCTTTTGCTTGAGGATAAAAGCCAATTCCCTCAAGATAACTTGCTAGTTCGTAGAGAATTTCCGTCGAATCAGTTTCAAGTGCCTTATGAAAATACTGATCTGCTTTGTTTAGATCTTGTTCATCCAAAGCCTGGAGCATGCGTTGACTATTGTTCACTCTTGATTTCCTCCCCTTCTTCTTCATACAAACCACTGATCTTTTTGTACCAGTTAAAGATAGCAGAAATAACCACCTTAGCGGAGGCATAGACAGGGATTCCCAGTAAGACTCCCCAAATACCAAACATAGAACCTGAAGTCAGGAGAACAAAGAGGACATTGATGGGATGAATATTGAGCTGACTACCTAAAATAAGCGGAGATACAAAACGTCCTTCAATCGTTTGTTCAACAATAAAGACAATAATTACTTTCAAAAGCATAACAGGTCCTGCAATCAAGCCCAAAACAAGAGCAGGCAACATTGCTAGAAAACTTCCCAGATAAGGCACTAGATTGAGGATACCAGCCGTGATACCTAGAGTCACAGCATATCTGAGGCCAATAATCTTAAAGAAGATAATAAACATAATCGCTACAATAATAGCAACTGTAACCTGTCCTCTAACGTAGTTTGACAACTGTTTATTAACATCTGACAAAACTTGTCCGACAGGTTCTTTTAACTTGTTTGGGATGAATTTAGTGAGGTAATCCCGCAAGCCTTTCCCATCTCTCAAAAGATAAAAGAGCATGAATGGAACAATGATAATCGCCACAATGACCTGAGAAACGCTACTGATAAAGGCGCTGACCCAGTTAACTGCTTGAGAAGAGATTTTGCTGGCCCACATCGTCGCCTCACTAGAAACATTGGCAAGAACTTGCTCCAACTGCGGTCTAAAATCATCTGGCAAGCGTTTGGTTACAAGGTCATTGATAACCTTATCAGCATCCTTAAGATAAGTCGGTACATTCTTTGCAAAGTTTAAGATCTGACGTTGGAGATTTGGAATAGCGACTGCCAGCCCCCAAATGATAAAAAGTCCAATGATGATAAAAACAATACTGATAGCAAGAACACGATTGATCTTATGCTTTTCCATCCAGTCAACAATCGGATTGAGGAGGTAATAAAGTAAACCAGATAAAATAACTGGCAACATAACAACCCCTAAAAAGTCTAAAACGGGTAAAAAGATAAAACTAATCTTACTTAGAATGAAAATGTTTAGCCCCAGTAACAAGGTTACTAAAAATACGGTGATAGCTTTGTTATCTAAAAACCACTTAAAGAACCAGGATAGGCTAAAATGTTTCTCTTTATGTTCCATAAATACATCCTTTCTGTCATTCTCTCATTATACCATTTTTAATCTAAAATAACTCTTATTAAAGTGCTTACATAGACTAAATGGACACTGCCTGACTGTCATTTTGTGGTATAATGAACTTATCATTATTAAGAGGTATGGACATGAAAGAAACTATTTATTTTGGAACTTATACTCGTCGCTCATCTAAAGGGATATACAAGGCAGATTTTGATACAGAAACAGGCCAGCTTGCAAATCTTGAGCTTTTTGCTGCTGAACCAAGTCCGACCTACCTTGCCTTTGACCAACAGCAACACTTATACACCGTAGGGAGCAAGGATGGCTTTGGTGGCATCGCTGCGTACAAGACAGATGGCACTTTGCTAAATCATGTAGTTGAAGAAGGCGCTCCCCATTGTTATGTGGCAGTGGATGAAAAGCGTAGTCTCGTTTACGGAGCCAATTATCATAAGGGGCAAGTTCTGGTTTATAAACGTCAAGCTGATGGTAGCCTCATCCAAACGGATCTGGAGCAGCATAGCGGACAAGGTCCTCATGAAAACCAAACTTCTCCACATGTACACTTTACAGATTTAACACCTGACCAGTATCTCGTCACATGTGATCTAGGTACTGATGAGGTGACGACCTATGATGTTAGCTCAGAAGGAAAACTAACTAAACTCTACACTTATCACAGCCAAGCCGGAGCAGGTGCTCGCCACATCGTTTTCCACCACCACTATAAGATTGCCTATCTCATCTGCGAACTTAATAGCACTATTGAGGTCTTGATTTATGATGGTGTTGGTGAATTTGAACGCATGCAAGTCATTTCAACCTTACCAGATGGATACAAAGGCTTCAATGCTACTGCTGCCATTCGTCTTTCAAAAGATGGCAACTACCTCTATGCATCCAACCGTGGTCATGATTCCATTGCAGTCTATACAATCCTCGCTGATGGTAGTTTGGAATTATTAGAGATTGTTCCAAGTCATGGTAAAACGCCACGCGATTTCGACCTAACTCCTGATCAAGAGTTTCTCATTGCTGTTCATCAAGATTCTGATAACGCAACCGTCTTTAAGCGTAATCCTAAAAGTGGTCGTCTTGCAGAGCTTTCTAACGACTTCCATGTCCCTGAAGCAGTCTGCATCAACTTCCCACATTAAAAAAAATGAACTTGAGTTTCAAGTTCATTTTTTTATAGTCTATTTCCGACATTGATACGGTTGATAGCACGCTGCAATGCGATTTTTGCGCGACGTTCTTGGTCAATCAGATGCTTGTCATGAGCTTCTTCGATTTCTCGTTCAGCGCGAAGTTTCGCGCGTTCTGCACGACTGATGTCAATATCACGAGCACGCTCTGCTGAGTCTGCTACAATGGTAATGATATCATTAGCAATCTCGATAATTCCTCCGTTCACTGCAATCCAGTTCACATGAGTATCATCATCGATACGTTTTACCTTTACTTCATCAACCGCTAAAACCGCAATCATATTTTCATGTCGTGGCAAGATCCCCATCTCACCATCCAGAGTTCGTACCGATACAAAGCTGGCATGGTGATCATAGACGAGGCCATCTGGTGTCACGATCTGGACAGTTAAATGAGCCATAGATCACCTCTTAAAATCCCATTTTCTCTGCCTTAGCAATGACGTCTTCGATTGAACCGACACCACGGAAGGCATCTTCTGGTAGCTGGTCATGTTTTCCTTCAAGAATTTCCTTAAAGCCACGAACTGTTTCCGCTACTGGTACATACGAACCAGGTTGACCAGTAAATTGTTCGGCAACGTTAAAGTTTTGAGACAAGAAGAACTGGATACGACGGGCACGTGCAACCAAGGTCTTTTCTTCATCAGAAAGTTCATCCATACCAAGGATAGCAATGATATCTTGCAATTCATGGTAACGTTGAAGGACACGTTTCACCTCAGCAGCAACTGCGTAGTGCTCCTCACCAACAATTTCAGGTGCCAAGGCACGAGAGCTTGAAGCAAGTGGGTCAACGGCTGGATAGATACCCAACTGTACCAACTTACGTTCCAAGTTAGTCGTTGAATCCAAGTGAGCGAAGGCTGTTGCTGGCGCTGGGTCAGTATAGTCATCCGCAGGCACATAGATGGCTTGGATAGAGGTTACAGAACCCTTCTTAGTTGACGTGATACGCTCTTGCAATTGACCCATTTCTGTAGCAAGTGTTGGTTGGTAACCAACGGCTGATGGCATCCGACCCAAAAGGGCAGATACTTCCGAACCAGCCTGAGTGAAACGGAAGATATTGTCGATAAAGAGAAGCACGTCTTGGCCTTCTACATCACGGAAGTATTCGGCGATTGTCAAGCCAGTAAGGGCAACACGCATACGTGCTCCCGGTGGTTCATTCATCTGACCAAATACCATGGCTGTTTTCTCGATAACACCTGATTCTTTCATTTCCCAGTAAAGGTCGTTCCCTTCACGGGTACGTTCCCCAACACCGGTAAATACTGAAATACCACCGTGTTCTTGGGCAATGTTGTGAATCAATTCTTGAATCAAGACGGTTTTACCAACTCCGGCACCACCGAAAAGTCCAACTTTACCACCTTTTAGGTAAGGGGCAAGAAGGTCAATAACCTTGATCCCTGTTTCCAATATTTCAGATGAGGTAGACAATTCATCAAAAGTTGGAGCTTTTTTATGAATTGGCTGGCGCTCAGCGTCTTCAGCGAAAGGAGCATCCAAGTCAATCGTATCTCCCAAAACGTTGAAGACACGTCCCAAAGTTTCTTTACCTACTGGCACAGAGATTGGACGGCCTGTGTCCAAAACTTCCATTCCACGAGTCAAACCATCTGTTGATTCCATGGCGATCGTACGGACCATACCATCACCCAACTCCAAGGCTACTTCAAGGACGATTTTTGTTTTTCTTTCGTCATTTTTGTAGACGACAAGTGCATTGTTAATCTCAGGAAGTGGTTCCCCAGCTGCAAACAAGACGTCTACAACGGGTCCGATAACCTGAGCAATTTTACCTGAACTCATCTCCTTCTCCTATTCTATATAAGATACTATCGGTTCCTAGTTTATCTAGGTCCTAAGTTCATTTTGATACCTACAGGGTAAAGCCTTATTCTAAGGCGCTAGCACCTGCTACAATTTCTGTAATTTCTTGTGTAATCGCCGCCTGTCTGGCACGGTTATACTGGATTGTCAAATCATTGATAACTTTCTTGGCATTATCAGTCGCTGTCTGCATAGCTGTCATACCTGCGGCATTTTCAGCTGTCTTGGCATCGATAATAGCCCCATAAATCATACTTTCGGCATACTGCGGCAACAACTGCTCTAGAATCTCATCTCGGCTTGTTTCCAACTCAAAGGTCAAGCTATACTCTTCATCCGCTTCATTTGGATCCAAGTCAACAATCGGAAGCATTTGCTCCACACGCATTTGGCTGGTAAGCGTATTGACGTGGTGATTATAGCAGACATAGAGTTCGTCAAAAAGTTCATTTTGATACATTTCAATCGTTTTTGAAATAATTTTACGAACTTCATCAAAGCTAGGTTGATCTGCCAAGCCACGTAGTTCATAGATTGGCTGAATACCACGAGCCTTAAAGAAATCGGCTCCCATTCCACCGATACAGATTATCTCAAAACCTTTACCGTCCGGATGATATTCTTCTTTCAGCTCCATCACAGCTTTAAGGATGGAAGCATTGTACCCCCCAACCAAGCCACGGTCTGAAGTAATAACGATATAGCCTGTTTTCTTAACTGGACGACTAATGAGCATTGGATTGGTAGAACCACCAGATCCGTTACCATGTAGAATATCCGTCAAAAGCTTACGAACCTTCTGAGCATAAACTTGAAAATTGCGTGCTGCTTCTTCAGAGCGACCTAACTTGGCCGCCGATACCATTTGCATAGCATTAGTGATTTGACTCGTATTTTTAGTTGAGGCGATTTTTGTTTTAATATCATTTAGAGATACTGCCATCTGACACCTCCATTCTTACTGGAAGCTGGATTGATTGAGAAACTCGGTAATCGCAGCATCCAAGACTGCTTCTTCTGGCAAGTCTTTTGTTTCACGAATGGTTTCCAAAATCTCTGGATAGTGAGCGTCAAAGAAGGCATGAAACTCCTCCTCAAAACGAACAATATCATCTACTGGAACAGTATCCAAGAAACCATGTGTCAAAGCGTAAAGAATGGTTACTTGTTTCTCAACAGGTAATGGTTTATGAACTGGTTGTTTCAATACTTCTACAGTACGACGTCCACGGTTCAACTTAGCCTGTGTCGCTGCATCCAAGTCAGAACCAAACTTAGTGAAGGCTTCCAACTCACGGTATGAAGCAAGGTCGATACGAAGAGTACCAGCAACCTTTTTCATGGCTTTAATTTGAGCGGAACCACCTACACGAGATACAGATGAACCCGCATCGATAGCTGGACGAATCCCTGCATTAAAGAGACCATCACCAAGGAAGATTTGTCCATCTGTGATTGAAATTACGTTGGTTGCGATGTAGGCAGAGATGTCTCCTGCCTGCGTCTCGATAAATGGTAGGGCTGTGATTGATCCACCACCAAGCTCGTCAGAAACTTTAGCTGAGCGCTCAAGCAAACGGCTGTGGAGGTAGAAAACATCCCCTGGGAAGGCTTCACGACCTGGTGGACGACGAAGCAGGAGGGAGAGCTCACGATAAGCCACCGCTTGTTTTGAAAGATCATCATAAACGATCAAAACATGCTTCCCTTGGTACATAAACTCTTCTGCCATAGCAACCCCAGCATAAGGAGCTAGGAAGAGCAATGGAGAAGGCTGTGATGCAGAGGCTGTCACAACGATGGTATAGTCCAAGGCGCCGTACTGACGTAGCGTTTCAACTTGCGTACGAACGGTTGACTCTTTTTGTCCAATCGCGACATAGATACAGATCATATCTTGACCTTTTTGGTTCAAGATTGTATCAATCGCAATGGTTGTTTTCCCTGTCTGACGGTCGCCGATAATCAACTCACGTTGACCACGACCAATCGGTACAAGGGCGTCAATAGCTTTCAAACCGGTTTGCAATGGTTCTGATACAGACTTACGTTGCATAACGCCTGGAGCTGGCGCTTCTACTGGACGAGTCTTATCCGTGTGGATTTCTCCAAGACCGTCAACAGGACGACCGAGTGGGTCCACAACACGACCAATCAGACTCTCACCTACAGGGACTTCCATGATTTTACCTGTACGGCGGATTGTATCGCCTTCACGGATATCTGTAAAATCACCTAGGATGATAATACCAACATCTGTTGACTCCAAGTTTTGCGCCATACCATAAGAGCCATTTTCAAAAATCAACAACTCTCCACTCATGGCATTTTCAAGACCGTGAGCACGAGCAATACCGTCCCCAATATAGGTTACAACACCTGTTTCAGACACATCAAAATTGGGTTTGAAATTTTCAATTTGTTGCTTAATTAAAGCGCTGATTTCTTGTGCGTTAATTGCCAAAAGAACACCACTTTCTATTTCAAATTTTCTTTAACAACTTTAAGTTGTTGTTTAATACTCACATCAATTGTCTTGTGATTAGCAAAAATGACAAAACCTCCAATGAGACTTTCATCGAATTGTTCCTTGATACTCCGTACTTTCAGAGCCATTTTTTTCTCTATCAACGGAATCAAGCGTTCCTTCTGTTCATTTGTTAAAGGATGAGCTGAAGAAATCGTTACTTCAAATCGATTCGTTTCTTTTTCAAGTCGACTCAAACAATCTACAATAATATCATAAAAAAGATTTGCTCTGTGATTGTAAATCAGAACTTGAATAAAGTTTTGCATTAAAGGTGACACAGAGTCTTGGAAGAAACCAACTGTTTTTTCCTTATCCGACTCATCTACCGCCACTTGAGCTAAAAAAGAAGGCAAGTCTGTTTCTTCTGCAACCTGCTTGATTTGAGACAAGTCTGCAAAGATTTGGTCTTCTTCTCCTTTTTCGATCACTAATTGGACAAAAGGCATGCTGTATTTTTCAATTACCTTTGCTGTTTTCTTGTCCATTAGGCTTCTCCTAGCTGATCGATATACTGATCAATGAGTTCCTTATGAGCATGACTGTCAAGGTTTTTTGAGATGATTTTACCAGCTAGACTAACTGTCAAATCTGCCACCTCTCCCTTAACACTTTGCAAAGCTTCAGCTTTATTTTGAGCGATTTCTTGATTCGCCTTCTCTTTTAAGCGACCTGCTTCTACTTTAGCATCTGCCAGAATATCTGCTTTACTCTTCTCGGCAGTCTCTTTAGCATTTTCAATGATTGTTTTGGCTTCGTTGCGACTTCCAGCCAATTCATCTTCACGTTTTTGAGCAAGAGTTTCTGCTTTTTGACGAGCTTGTTCAGCTCCATCAATATCAGCAGCAATTTTATTTGCCCTTTCTTCGAAGACACTTGTCAAGTTTGACCACGCATATTTCTTAACTAAGACAATCAAAAGGATAAAAGAGCCAGCGATTAAAATAAAGTTACCAATTAATTCACCTACTGTTACGTGCATCTGTTACTCCTTTCTACTCTTCTCCATCATTTATCTTATTTCCTAAGTACATAGAAGACAACATGGTAAACACATAGGCTTGGATGCAGGAAATAAAGACAGAAAAGGCTGTCCAAGCCAAGTTAGCACCAAAAGCAACTGGATACCAATATAGAGCTTGATGAGATAGAGTGATTAGCAAACTAGCCATCACTTCTCCAGCAAAGATATTTCCGAACACCCGCAAGGCAAGTGATAAAAAGTTGGTAAACTCTTCTAAGATATTCATGGGAGTCATAAAGCCAGGTGTGATATAGGCTTTTAGATATTTTTTAATCCCACGGCGACGAATCCCTTCAATATGGGTCATCAGGATAATTCCAAATGACAAGGCCAAGTCAAACTGGAGATTTGCAGTTGGCGATGTCCAAAGGTTTGTCCCATCTGTAGTTTGAAGTTTCGCCATCAAACCGAGGTTATTTGCCAGTACCATAAATAGAAATAGACAAAGGAAAAAGAGCGAGTAGTCTTTCATGTAGCTTTTACCAATGTTAGGTTCTGTAAATCCAATAACGAAGTCATAGAAATACTCAAGTACATTTTGCTTTCCTTTGGGTTTCAAAGTCATATTGCGACTTGCCCAATAGATAAAGCCAAAAACAACTCCCACAATCAACAAGGTCATGGCTAACATGGTTAAATCAAAGGTAACAGGACCAATATTGATGGTTGGATTGATACTTTCTTCCATCTAAAATCCTCCCTTTTCCATTTTATACTTCTCTTTATTTGATGATAAATGAAAAGACGAGGGTAACCAAGAACGTTCCTTCGATAAAGGCAATCCCCATGATCATTAAGCTACGTAATTGTGGGATGATGTCTGGTTGGCGAGCTGCTGATTTGAACAAACCGTTCATCAACATACCTTCTGCAAGAGATACACCCATACAGGCAAGACAAAGACCGAAAAATGTTAAATTCATGATAAATTCTCCTTTTTTATTTAAATTTACTTACTTAGTTTAGTCCTAAAATTTTGATTTGTCAACTTTTTACTTACGTTGAAAGCGTTTCATATGATTTATTTCTATTTTTGCTGTTTTTACCCCATTCTATAGAAAGTTTTTCCATTTTAGATTGCGAGTTTTTCTTGATTTTACTATATTTTCTGAAACAAACTGAAAAATCCAAGTTAAGAACTTGGATAGATTCACTTTATTTAAAATAGTAGGAATAGTGTTGTTTACAATCTGGATTAAATGGAGCACTGCAGTAAGAACAAGCTATCTGTTCTTGATATTCTTGAAAAGTCATTGTCCTCTTACAAACCCCACATAAAATCGGTTGATCCTCAGAAAGCGCCAAGGGATAGGGTGAAAATACATGCATCTCCATAGCATTGTGACACTGATAGCATGCGTAGTATTTCTTGCATTTATAACACTGGAGTGAAACAATATCCTTTTCACTATGATAATGCACACACCTACTTTCATCATCTACCAATAAACCTTGCGCTTGAATCATTCACTTCTCCTTATCTAGGCACGAACTGTGATACTTGTCCCGTCTTCCTTATAGAGGTTGATGAGCCCTTCTTTCAGAGCACGGACCATGTCACCTGCTTGCACAGGTTGTGGAACCTTGATTGTCAAGAGTTCCATTGGATTTGGAGCGCGATCGATTTTATTTCCCTTGGCATCGTGAAGATTCTCGATATAGGTTTCAAAATGACGGAAACCTGGGCCGTAAAACTCAACTTGGTCACCTTCGTTGATTACATTCCGTTGACGAATGGTTGCTGTCTGAGTAGCATCATCATAAGAAACGACTTCAGCAACAAACTTGTACTCAGGGATTTTACGACGCGCACCAAACAACTGTTCATTTTCTGTAGGTGTACCATAGTAGAATCCTGTTGCCAATTCACGCTGAGCAACCTTCCACATCTCATCTACCAAGTCTTGTTTGATAGCTTCAAATTTCTCAGGACTTTCAAGATAAGCATCGACAGCCGCCTTGTAACAGTTGGTTACAGTCGAAACGTAGTGAATAGATTTCATGCGTCCTTCAATCTTGAGACTGTCTACACCATTTTCAATCATATCTGGAATATGGTCAATCATAGACATATCAACGGCAGACATTGAAAATTCTTCTGGGATTT
>CALHBZ010000190.1 GCA_937930605.1 Streptococcus oralis | reverse complement strand
GAGAGTACCTAAAATGGGACGTAAACGGAAGAAAACTTGGGAAGAAATGACAGAACTAGAGCGACTCCAAGAGGAGAATGAACGCTTACGTACCGAGGTGGCCTACCTAAAAAAGTTAAAAGAGCTGGAAGACCGGGACGAAGCCATACAGCGAGAAAGGCAGAGACAATTAGAGAAATGGTCACAGGAGGATTTCGACTAGATTTACTTCTTGAAACGGCACTCTTAGCTCGCTCGACTTACTATTATCAGTTGAACCAACTGGACAAAAGCGATAAAAATCATGATATTAAAGCTGAAATTCAAGCTATTTTTACTGAGCATAAAGGAAATTATGGTTATCGCCGAATAACACTCGAACTAAGGAATCGTGGTTTTGTAGTGAACCATAAAAAGGTCCAACGTCTGATGAAGACTCTTGGTTTAACAGCTAGAATTCGTCGGAAACGGAAGTATTCTTCCTACCAAGGAGAGATTGGCAAGAAAGCAGATAACCTTATTCAACGCCAATTTGAAGCAGCCAAACCAATGGAAAAGTGCTATACAGATGTGACAGAGTTTGCCATTCCAGCAAGCAGTCAAAAGCTCTACTTATCACCAGTTTTAGATGGCTTTAACAGCGAAATTATCGCCTATAATCTTTCAACTTCACCGAACTTAGAACAAGTAAAATTAATGTTGGAACAAGCCTTCACAGAGGAATATTACACAAATACCATCCTCCATAGTGATCAAGGATGGCAGTATCAACATCAGTATTATCATCGTTTTTTAGAGGATAAAGGAATCCAACCGTCCATGTCACGTAAAGGAAACAGTCCAGATAACGGTATGATGGAATCTTTCTTTGGTATCCTAAAATCTGAGATGTTTTATGGTTATGAGAAGACGTTCCACTCACTTGAGCAATTGGAACAAGCTATTGTAGACTATATTGATTATTACAACAACAAACGAATTAAGGTAAAACTAAAAGGACTTAGCCCTGTGCAATACAGAACTAAATCCTTTGGATAAATTAATTGTCTAACTTTTTGGGGTCAGTACATAAATCAACGTTTTTTATTTTGAAGTTCTTTATAAAAACTAAAAAAATGAACTTAACGTTCAAAAATTAGACATAACAAATTAAAAAATATACAGATTTTTATCTCCCTGAATGATATAATGATTGTATATTGTGGGTTTATTGTAATGTTGTGTTTGATTTTCAAAAAGAACAATTATCCAGAAAAAGAGGCTATGTAACATAGTTTTGAAATGATTCTTGAATTTGAACATTGGGTATAATTGAGTACGATTTAAAAAAATTTTTGAATATAGACTTAGATACTTTATCTTGGTTGATAGAGTATTTACTTTAAAATACAAGGGTAACCGGTTAAAAATTAAATAAACAAAAAATGATGTTTATTCGTGATGTTAGGTTTGATAAATCCAATCGTTCTAGTATTTTTATTTTTGGAGAATTACTCAAGAGGCTGAAGAGGACGGTTTGCTAAATCGTTAGGTCGGGTGACTGGCGCGAGGGTTCGAATCCCTCATTCTCCGTTAGAATAATCTTGAGATTTTCTAAATAAACACTCTTAGGGACTTTCTCCAAGAGTAAATTTTATAAAGAGGTATATTATGAAAAAAGTTAAGTTGCTTGGTATTTTAGCGCTCTCAGCAGTTGTCTTAGGTGCTTGTTCTTCACTTCCGAGTCAGTCAGGGTCGAATTCTGACAAAACCGAACAAACTGATAAGAAAGAAGAATCAGTCAAAGAAAAAGTTACAAAAGATGCTGAAACTTTATTAGATGCAGTTTTGACTACTGATATTGCTAAGTTTAAAAAGATTTACGGCGAAACCTATGAAAAATGGACTGAGGCAGTATTTGCGGTTCAAACTAGTGAAAAGGTAAAAGATGATGGTCTTACACCAGCCTCTACCTATTCTGTTCAATGGCATGCTGATTTCCCTATTGAAACACCAGAAGAAACAATTACTGGTTTCTTAAAAGTAAGACGAAAAATGTTCCAAGAGATTGGTTCTTACTCTATTAAAGATGTTAAGTTAGACGAATCAGGGAGTTCAGCTACTGTAACTTTCACATCTAAAAAGTTGCATTCTAAGGGCTTGGCTTCTTCAACAAGAGACGTTTTAACTACTCTAATTGGAGGGATTGACAACTTAGGTAAATACAATACTGCGGGATCAAATGTTGATATTAAACGATACCAAACATTAATTTCATACTGGATTTTTGAGCATCTGTTTAGACATGATTTTACTATCTATAACGATGTTGACCCTAACTTAGCGTATACACCATTTACTACTGGAGATTTTGATACTGAAATCAAATTAACCAAAGATAAGGAAGGCAACTGGCTTATCTCTCAAGAGGATTATCGTACTCTAGCAACCGAGTTAATTGATAATACAGAAGGTTATGAGACTGTTGTCAGAAGCAATGTTTCAAAAACTAACGACAAAGATAAGTCTAGTGATAAATCGACAGGCAACTCAACAGATAAATCTTCAGATAAAAAAGATAAAAGTAGTATCTGATAATTAGTTTAAAAAGTAAAGCAAGTAGTTCATAATAGCTACTTGCTTTATTTCGTTTTATTAGCAAAAAAGATACAACATTTGTTGCATCCTAGAAATAATTTTTCTTTTCTACGGAAGACATGGGATTCGAACCCACG
>CALHBZ010000189.1 GCA_937930605.1 Streptococcus oralis | reverse complement strand
GAGCTGGAACACCAAATCCTTCTTCGTAAGTACGACGTACCAAGTGTCCTGGTCCCTTAGGAGCACACATGAAAACATCTACATCCGCAGGCACTTTGATAAATTCAAAGTGGATGTTGAAACCATGAGCAAATCCAACTGCATTTCCAGCTTCCAAGTTTGGAGCGATTTCTGCCTCGTACAATTCTTGTTGGATTTCGTCTGGAGCCAAGATCATGATCACATCAGCCAATTTAGTCGCTTCTGCTACTGTGTATGTGTCAAAACCATCTTCTTTTGCTTTGTCAAAAGACTTACCAGGACGTACACCAATGATGACATCACGACCTGAGTCACGCAAGTTTTGCGCATGCGCATGTCCTTGTGAACCATAACCGATAACGGCGATTTTTTTACCGTCAAGCGCTGCTACTTTAACATCTTTTTCGTATTCCATTTGTACTGCCATAGTTTTTCTCTCTTTTCTATTATTTATTGCCTTTTAGGCTGGTTTAACAAATTTAAACTGGATTTTATAATCACTGAAAATCAAGGAGCATTAGTCGCGGGTAAATCCGGTTGCACCCGTACGAGCGATATTTTTAATACCGTATGGTCGAATCACTCGCAATAATGCTTCACTCTTTTCAGCATTTCCAGTCATCTGAATAGTGATCGAACTTGGAGCCACATCTACTACCGTTGCACGGAAAGGTTGGATAATGGCCAATATTTCTGCACGCTTTTCAGCAGGAGCAGATACCTTCACCAAGATAACTTCTCTTTCCAAGTGTGGCTTATCTGTAATATCCCGAATGCGAATCACATCGATCTGACGGTTGAGTTGCTTGATAATTTGCTCCACTTCATCATGTGAAGCTACATCAATAATGATAGTAATCCGTGATACATCAGGATTCTCCGTCGCACCAACTGAGATACTCTCGATATTGACCTGACGACGAGAAAGGACACCTGTAAAGCGATTGAGGACTCCTGAACGATTTTGTAGTTTTGCCGTTAACATTCTACGCATGGAACTTCACCCCCAACATCTCATGATTACTCTTACCAGCTGGTACCATTGGTAAAACCTGTTCCTTACGAGAAATATCCACCTCGATAAACATCGGCACATCCTCCAGAATAACCTCTAGATCCTTCTCTATCGTCTCTGGATTATCAAATTTATAGTTTTTGATGCCGTAAGCCTGTGCCATCAGCTGGAAGTCAGGAAGGGTATCAAAGACCGACTCAGATGTTCTACCTTCATAGAAGGATTCCTGCCACTGACGAACCATTCCTAGTGAGTGGTTATTCAACATCACGACCTTAATGGGCACCTTGTAGATATTTAGGATGGCTAGTTCTTGGTTGGTCATTTGGAAGCCACCATCACCGACAAAAAGAACTACTTCTTTTTCTGGATTGGCAATCTTAGCTCCGATAGCTGCAGGAACTCCAAATCCCATGGTACCCAAACCACCAGATGTGACTAATTGACGTTCATTCTGATATGGGTAATACTGGGCTGTCCACATTTGGTGTTGCCCCACATCTGTGACAACAATGGCATCTCCATTCGTCAACTCACCGATGCGTTCAATGACTGTCTGCGGTTGGACCACACGTTCTTTCTTATCATAAGAACGAACGCGGTTCTTGTCCTTGGTAACTTTGTCAATCCACTTTTCAGTATTGTTATGAACAGTTGGTTCTGCCAGTAGCATCTGCAAGGCTTTCTTAGCATCCCCAACCACTGGAATATCTGCACTGATAATCTTCCCAATCTCAGCTGGGTCTATATCGATATGAGCAACCTTAGCATTTTTAGCAAAGGTCTTAGGATTTCCAGTCAGGCGGTCATCGAAACGGCAACCAATACTAATCATAAAATCTGCTTCGGTCATCGCAATGTTAGCAGCGAAAGAACCGTGCATGCCTCCCATACCAAGGAAGAGTGGATGACTAGTCGCAATCGTGCCTTGCCCCAAAAGACTGGTCACGACTGGAATTTGATAGCGTTCAGCAAATTCATTTAATTCTGCAGCTGCTTCAGCATAACTAATCCCACCACCTGCCAACAAAACAGGTTTCTTAGCCTTAGACAATTGCTTCAAGATTTTCTTGATTTGCATGTCGTTCGGTTCTATGGTAGGTTGATAACTCGGTAAATGAACTTCGGGTGAATAGATGAAGTCTGTCTCTAAAGCAGATACATCCTTAGGCAAGTCAATCACGACTGGACCTGGACGACCTGTGGTCGCGATATGGACAGCTTCCGTAATGATACGAGGAATGTCAGCTGTCTCACGAACTTGGTAATTGTACTTGGTAATGGGCATGGTAATACCGACAATATCCGCCTCCTGAAAGGCATCCTTCCCAATTCCCGCTCGAGCGACTTGTCCGGTAAAGACCAAAAGGGGAACGCTATCGCTCATGGCATCCGCAATCCCTGTAATGGCATTTGTTGCTCCTGGTCCGCTTGTGACGACTGCGACACCCAACTTTCCAGCTGATTTTGCATAGCCTTCAGCTTCGTGCAGACAACCTTGCTCATGACGACCTAAAATGTGACGAATACCTTTAAAATTATAAATCGCATCATATAAAGGTAAGACAGCCCCACCAGGATAACCAAATATGGTATCAATCCCTAAATCATGGAGGGTTTCCAAAACTAGGTCCGATCCCGTCTTAGGAGCGTCTAAACTGATTTTCTCCATTGTTCCCCTTTCTCTTCTCTTAAAAAAATAGCTTGTTACTATCATACCATTTTTTCAAATATTTTCAAGACAAAAGTATCAATTTTCTGAATTTTCTATCTAAGAGTGTATTTATGAATGTTTTTATAATTTTTATTAACAATTTAAACAAAATCGGATTCTTTATTAACTTTCATTTATTAACTTTCTCTATTTTCTTAGTAAATAGACTTTCTAAAATCCTTACTAGATTTCTTTCATTTTGCAAATATAGACATACAAGATGCTTGAGAAAGGCATAAAAAAGGAAGCCACCAAGTGACTTCCTTCTAGAGCGAGGACTGATTAGTCTTCACCTTTGTTTTTCTTAATGATTTCTTCTTGTACTGACTTAGGTACATCTTCGTAGTGGTCAAATACCATCATGAAGGTACCACGTCCTTGTGATGCTGAACGAAGAACTGTTGCGTAACCGAACATTTCAGCAAGTGGAACGTAAGCACGAACGATTTGGCTGTTACCGTGAGCTTCCATACCATCTACACGTCCACGACGAGCAGTTACGTGACCCATAACATCACCAAGGTTTTCTTCAGGAACAGTAATGGTTACAAGCATCATTGGCTCAAGGATAGCTGGTTGTGCTGATTTAGCAGCTTCTTTAAGGGCAAGTGAAGCCGCGATCTTGAAGGCAGTTTCAGATGAGTCGACATCGTGGTATGAACCATCGTAAAGTTTAGCTTTAACGTCAACCATTGGATAACCTGCAAGAACACCGTTAGCCATAGATTCTACCAAACCTTTTTCAACCGCTGGGATAAATTCACGAGGAACCACACCACCGACGATTGCGTTTTCGAATTCGAATCCTTTTCCTTCTTCGTTTGGAGTAAATTCAATCCAAACATCACCGAATTGACCTTTACCACCAGACTGACGTTTGAAGAATCCACGTGCTTGAGTAGAAGCGCGGAATGTTTCACGGTAAGATACTTGAGGAGCACCTACGTTCGCTTCAACTTTGAACTCACGACGCATACGGTCAACAAGGACGTCAAGGTGAAGCTCACCCATACCAGAGATAACTGTTTCACCAGTTTCAACGTTTGTTTCAACGCGGAATGTTGGATCTTCTTCAGCCAATTTTTGAAGGGCGATACCCATCTTGTCTTGGTCAGCTTTAGATTTTGGCTCAACCATCAATTGGATAACTGGTTCTGGAACGTTGATTGACTCAAGGATGATTTTAGCTTTTTCATCTGTCAATGAGTCACCAGTTGTCGTATCTTTCAAACCAACGGCAGCAGCGATATCACCTGAGTAAACAGTGTCAATTTCTTGACGGCTGTTAGCGTGCATTTGAAGGATACGTCCGATACGTTCACGTTTACCTTTAGAAGTGTTCAATACGTAAGAACCTGATTGAAGAACACCTGAGTATACACGGAAGAATGTCAAACGACCTACGAATGGATCAGTCATGATCTTGAAGGCAAGAGCTGCGAATGGCTCTTCGTCAGATGCTGGACGAGTTTCTTCTTCATCTGTATCTGGGTTGATACCTTTGATTGCTGGGATATCAAGTGGGCTTGGAAGGTAGTCGATAACCGCATCAAGCATCAACTGAACACCCTTGTTCTTGAAGGCTGAACCACACAATACTGGGAAGAATTCAACGTTGATAGTCGCTTTACGGATAGCAGCTTTCAATTCTTCGTTAGTGATTTCTTCACCTTCAAGGTATTTCATCATCAAGTCTTCATCAGTTTCAGCGACTGCTTCAACCAATTTTTCACGGTATTCTTGAGCTTGGTCAAGGTATTCAGCTGGAATATCTTCTTCAAGGATATCTGTACCAAGATCATTAGTATAGATTTCAGCTTTCATCTTGATCAAGTCGATGATACCGCGGAAGTCATCTTCAGAACCGATTGGCAATTGAATTGGGTGTGCATTTGCTTGAAGACGATCGTGAAGTGTGCTTACTGAGTAAAGGAAGTCAGCACCGATTTTATCCATTTTGTTGGCAAATACGATACGTGGAACTCCGTACTCAGTTGCTTGACGCC
>CALHBZ010000188.1 GCA_937930605.1 Streptococcus oralis | reverse complement strand
ATGCTAAACAAATTACCAAAGGTTTATTCGTCTACGGTGAAGATGCTGAGCTGCGTAAGATTACAGCCAATGCTCCGATTTATTATTATGGATTTGAAGCAGAAGGCAATGACTTTGTAGCTAGTGATCTCCTTCGTTCAACAACTGGTTCGACCTTTACAGTTCACTTCCGTGGACAAGAATTGGGTCAATTCCACATTCCAACCTTTGGTCGCCACAATATCATGAATGCGACAGCTGTTATTGGCCTTCTTTACATAGCAGGCTTTGATTTGAACTTAGTTCGTGAACACTTGAAAACATTTGCTGGTGTTAAGCGTCGTTTCACTGAGAAAATCGTTAATGATACGGTAATCATCGATGACTTTGCCCACCATCCAACAGAAATTATCGCGACCTTGGATGCAGCTCGTCAGAAATACCCAAGCAAGGAAATTGTAGCAATCTTCCAACCTCATACCTTTACTAGAACCATTGCTTTGTTGGACGAATTTGCCCATGCTTTGAACCAAGCGGATGCTATCTACCTAGCGCAAATCTATGGTTCTGCTCGTGAAGTGGACCATGGCGATGTTAAAGTGGAAGACCTAGCCAATAAAATCAACAAGAAACACCAGGTCATCACAGTTGAAAATGTATCGCCACTCCTTGACCATGACAATGCTGTTTACGTCTTCATGGGAGCGGGAGACATCCAAACCTACGAGTACTCATTTGAACGTCTCTTGTCTAACTTGACAAGCAACGTCCAATAGGAAAATCAAATGGAAATTCCAATCACCATAAGGCAAGTTACCCTATCAGATTTAGATGAAATTTTGGCGATTGAAGAAGCCAATCCTTCATCAGAAGAGGCATTTAGCCGTCAATCCTTAGAAGAGTGTATCCGCAAGTCTGCGGGTACCTTTCTTGTAGCTGGGGATGAAAACCAGCTCGTTGGCTATATTTTAGGAGAGACTCAATCTCTTCATCCCAAATGGATAGCAATAAAATCATTGACAATTCATCCTGATCATCGTGGACAAGGTTTGGGAACTCTTCTCTTGGCTAGCTTGAAACAAGTGGCTGTAGAAGGAAGAGTCAGGTGCCTTCGCCTGACTTGCCCTGACGACCTCCTCTCTTACTTTGAAATGAATGGCTTTGTTGAAGAAGTGACAGAGAGTCATTATGGCAGTGGTTCTGAATGGCATCTGATTTGGGCAAATCCTTTTTATCAGGAGGAAATATGAAAATCAGACAAGCAAGATTTTCGGATTTGGACCGAATTTTAGAGATAGAGCTAGAGAATTTCTCCCTTGAAGAAGCCATTCCGCGTTCGGTCTTTGAGGCTCATTTACGTGAAATTCAGACTAGCTTTCTCGTCGCTGAAAAAGAGGGACGTGTCCTTGGATACATTGAAGGACCAGTCGTCCTACACCGCCATCTACAAGATCAGTCTTTTACGGAAGAGGTAGAGGACCACAGTCACAGATCTGGCGGTTATATCTCCGTTACCTGTCTATCTATTGCCAAGGAAGCGCAAGCTTTGGGTGTGGGTAAGAGATTACTGACCGCCCTAAAAGAAGTTGCTGTAGAGCAGGAAAGAGAAGGTATCAATCTGACATGCCATGACTATCTGATTCCCTATTATGAGAAACACGGCTTTGTTAATGAAGGGATATCTCAGTCAAATTTTGCAGGTGAGACCTGGTACGATATGGTTTGGGAAAATAAGAAATAAGCATAAGAAAGCCATCTATGGTTGCTTTTCTTTACTTTTTAAGATATAATATTATGGATTATCAACAAGGAGGTTGAACCTTTGAGCGAAAATTCGAGAGAAGAAGAAAAATTAAGTTTTAAAGAACAGATTCTACGTGATTTAGAAAGGGCACGGGAAAGAGAACGGTTAGCTGGAGAAGGAGATGCTACGCCTTTCATTCCCCCTATCGAGAATGATACTCTTTCTACTTTTTCTGATTTGGAAATAGAGGATTCGGCTGAGAATGCGGTTGGTGATTCTTTAGCTTCTATAGAGGATGTTCTAAAAAAAGCTCCAACTGTATTGCCACGTAAAGATTCTGAACCAAGTGAAATAGTGGAACTGAAACAGGAAGATTCAGAGCCGGAAGAAGTTACTCCGACTAGGATTGAAGCTGTAGAACCTAAAAAAGACGAAAAAGCTTTTAACGAAGTAACGACAAGAATAGCCGTTTCGTATAAGACTGCGGATAAGGTGGAAGCAGTTTCTTCTCTTACGGGAAATGAAGAAACATTCTCATCTGAAGCTACTGATCGACAAACTGATCTTCCAAGCCGTAGTCGTCGTGAAGGAGTAAAGCCAGCTAAGAAAAAGAAGAAATTAAAAGCTAAAGGTTGCTTGCTAACTTTCCTAGTTTTCCTAGTTCTTGTAGCTGTTGGAGGGTACTTTGGTTATGGTTATGTTCAAGAATCCTTGAAACCAGTTGATGCAAGTTCTAAGGACTATGTAACGGTTCAAATCCCAGAAGGTTCAAATGTTCAAGAAATTGGGAGCACTTTGGAAAAATCTGGTTTGGTAAAACATGGACTCATCTTTAGTTTGTACGCCAAGTATAAGAACTATTCTGATTTGAAATCAGGTTATTACAACTTGAAGAAGAGTATGAGTACGGATGAGTTGATTCAAGAATTGCAAAAAGGTGGAACACCTGAACCACAAGAGCCTGTCCTTGCAAGTTTGACTATTCCAGAAGGATATACTTTGGAGCAAATCGCTCAAACAGTAGGGCAACTTCAAGGTGAATTTAAAGAGCCACTTACATCGGAAGCTTTCTTGGCTAAGGTACAAGATGAGACCTTTATCTCACAATTAGTAGCCAAGTATCCTAACTTACTTGGAAGTCTTCCAACAAAAGATAGTGGTGTTCGCTATCGCTTAGAAGGTTACCTTTTCCCAGCAACTTATACCATTAAAAACAGCACAACAGTTGAAAGTTTGATTGATGAAATGGTTGCAGCTATGGATAAGGCGCTATCGCCACATTATACGACTATAAAAGATAAAGGCCTCACAGTAAACGAATTGCTCAGCATTGCTTCTCTTGTAGAAAAAGAAGGGGCTAAAACGGAAGATCGCAAGACCATTGCAGGTGTCTTCTATAACCGATTGAATCTCGGTATGCCACTTCAAAGCAATATTGCTATCCTGTATGCTGAAGGCAAGCTTGGGCAAAAAATTAGCCTAGCTGATGACGCTGCAATTGATACAAATATCGATTCACCATACAATGTCTATACGCACCTTGGCCTCATGCCTGGACCAGTTGATAGTCCAAGTTTGGATGCTATTGAAGCAAGTGTAAACCAGACAAAGAGTGACTACTTGTACTTTGTAGCCAACGTAGAAGATGGTAAAGTATACTTTGCAGCGACCAAAGAAGAACATGATCAAAACGTTGCAGAACACATCAATAGCAAATTAACACAATCAAGTAGTTCAAACTAAAATTATGTGGTTTTCCACATAATTTTGTTTTAAAAACAAATTAAGAAAAGAAAGTTGAGAAAAATGGCAGAAAAAACTTACCCAATGACCCTTGAAGAAAAGGAAAAGCTTGAAAAAGAATTAGAAGAATTGAAACTCGTTCGTCGTCCCGAAGTAGTAGAACGTATTAAAATCGCTCGTTCATACGGAGACCTTTCAGAAAATAGTGAGTACGAAGCAGCGAAAGATGAACAAGCTTTTGTTGAAGGACAAATTTCTAGTCTGGAAACAAAGATCCGCTATGCCGAAATCGTCAATAGCGATGCAGTAGCACTGGACGAAGTTGCGATTGGTAAGACTGTAACTATCCAAGAAATCGGGGAAGATGACGAAGAAGTTTACATCATCGTTGGTTCTGCGGGTGCGGATGCTTTCGCTGGTAAGGTTTCAAATGAGAGCCCGATTGGACAAGCCTTGATCGGTAAAAAGACTGGTGATACAGCGACCATTGAGACACCAGTTGGTAGCTATGATGTAAAAATCTTGAAGGTTGAAAAAACAGCTTAATGAGAATAAAAAGGAGTAGGGGAGGCTTTTCACCTCGTTCAACTCCTTTTTGGTTTTTTAGATGAAATGGGGGACTATATGAGTGAATACAAGAAGAAAAATAAGATGGAACGAGGTCTGACCAATCGGCATGTTCAGGTGATGGCCATTGCTGGGACAATTGGAACTGGGCTTTTCCTAGGTGCCGGTCGTTCTATCAGCCTTACTGGGCCTTCTATCATCCTGATTTACATGATTACAGGAGCCTTTATGTTTTTGATGATGAGGGCTGTTGGAGAGATGCTCTATCAGGATCCAGAACAACATACTTTTATCAACTTTATCACCCGTCATTTGGGGAAAGGCTGGGGTTATTTCTCAGTTTGGTCTTATTGGTTGTCTGTCGTCTTTATCGGTATGGCAGAAATCACTGCGATTTCGCATTATGTTCAGTTTTGGTTTCCTAGCTGGCCTAGTTGGTTGATTCAGATTGTCTTTTTAACGATTCTGGCCTTGGTCAATCTGATTGCGGTTAAGCTCTTTGGAGAAGTCGAGTTTTGGTTTGCAATGGTTAAGATTGTGGCTATTTTGGCTATGATTGCAACGGGAGCCTTTATGGTTTTAACTGGATTTGAGACGCCGCATGGGGCTGCAAGTTTGGCAAATATCAGCGTTCAGTTCTCTCTTTTTCCAAACGGAGTCATGAACTTTGTCATGGCCTTTCAAATGGTATTTTTTGCCTATCTGATGATTGAATTTATCGG
>CALHBZ010000187.1 GCA_937930605.1 Streptococcus oralis | reverse complement strand
GATATATAGAAAGGCTCCCTTAGCAACAAGGGGGCCTTTTGTGTGTTAGTACTGGGTCTTTGAGAAAAATAAATCTATCATTTCAACAATCCAAGAACTTCCATATTTAAACTTTGAACTCAAATCCCTAAGATGTTCCTGAATATCTGAAACGATTGAATTTCAAGTATTACTTATGTTGGAATATCTAGATAAGGGGAGATTTTATTTTAGAAATATTAAAAACGCATACTATCAGGCATTCAAAAAACTTGATACTATGCGTTTTATCATGGAAAACTTTACTCAATGCGAGAGCACTCTCTATTTTTTACAGTAGGTATAAAAAAGCTAAGGTCAAGAGACTTGCTAGAAGGCCAACTCCCCAAAAGAAGAAGTCAACCTTCCACTCGCTCCAAGGATTGCCCTTGCCTGAGAATCCTCCAAGCTCAAAATGGTGATGGACAGGTGTCATACGGAAGATACGCTTCCCACCACTAAGTTTGAAGTAGGTAACCTGTATCATAACAGAGCTTGTCTCAAAGACATAGACAATCCCAATCAACAAAAGGGTCCATTCTTGGTGGAGAGCCATAGAAATAGCTGCTAGCATCCCACCAAGAGCCAAACTTCCCACATCTCCCATGAAGACCTTGGCAGGTTTGTGGTTAAAGACGAAGAAACCTAGCAAACCACCAATCATGGCAAGAATCACAAGAAGAATATCCAGTTGATTTTGCATATAAGCAATCACACCATAGGCCGACAAGCTAATCACCACTGAAATACTCGCTAAGCCGTCAATCCCGTCAGTCAGATTCACCGCATTTGAAAAGCCAACTAGCCAGAAGAGGGCAAAGAAAATATAGAAAATACCCAAATGAAGAGGATAGCCAAAAACTGAAAGCATATCGCCACCACGCTCATAAAAGAGGTAGAAAATCACTCCTCCAAGGAGCTGGAGAGCAAATTTTTGCTTAGGATTCAAGCCTTCGTTGATCTTACGAAAGACCTTGAGGAAATCATCCAAAAAACCTACCAAACCATACAAAACCAAGATAAACAAAATCATGCTAACATTGTTGGTCAATTGTTGGGTAAAGAGAGCGACCAGAAAGCTCACAACTACTGCAACGATAAGGAAGACAAGACCTCCCATGGTTGGAGTCCCAGCTTTAGCTTGGTGTTGCTTTACATCCTCGTGCATCTGCTGACCCGTAATCTGTGCTTTTCGATAAAATCGGATAAAGGCTGGAATGCCAATCAAGGTCAATAGAAAGGCAAGAATTCCAGCGCTAATGGAACTAATCATCTTAATCTCCTAAAGTTACTTTCATTTTTTTAATGTCTTTGAGAGCTATATTGGCACGGACACTTTGTTTCTTGACTGTCTTACCGCTACCTTCCCACTCGACTTCTATATTCAGCCATTTGGCCAATGTTTGCACATTTTCATCTGTCCAGCCATACATATCAGGCATCTCTTCCACCTTATCAGACAGGATCAAGATTTGCTGATTGGCTTCCAAATTATCTCCTTCAGAAACCGAGAGATCCTTGATTTTGGTTCCTGTTCCGATAACGATTGGTTGGACAAGGTTTCGGCGCAATTCTTCTGCTAGATCACCTGGGGTAAAATCCTTGATGGCAGGCATAGCATAGCTTGTCATTTTGCTGATCTGATCCAAGTTCTTGGCAGTTGACTGAAGATTGAGAGATTCTTTCATGGCAGAAGCTCGCTCAAGGATTGGGTTGGCAAACTCTCCCAGCTGAACGCTTGAATAATGCTCTGGCTGTTGCACCGTCACATAGAGGATAAAGTCAGGATCTTCTGCAGGATGCATCGACACAACAGAGAAGATATAGTTGGTTTCACCTGTTAGGTAACCCCCATTCTTCTCATCGGCAATCTGAGCAGTCCCTGATTTCAGGGCAACATTCTGACCCGGAACATTGACAGTTGCTTTTCCTGTACTATGATTGTACATAGTTCCATAAACAGGGTCTGTACCTACCATGACCATGTGGTCTCGCGTTGACGATGCTGCCGCTTTTGAGACGGGATTTCCGACGATTTCCTTTTGAGACTTACGGACAGACTGGTCATTTGGATCATAGAGAGCACTGATGAATTTCGGCTCCAACATAACCCCATCATTAGCAATGGCTGTAAAGGCACGAAGCATCTGGGTCTGGGTGACAGATATCCCTTGTCCAAATGAGCTCATGGCAATATTGACAATATTATCAGCAGGTAATTGACCTGTGTACTCATCTGTCAAACCAAAACGGGTCGGTACCCCAAACTTAAAACGGTTGAGGTAGTCCAGCCAGGTTGCATCTCCCATCTTTTGCTCAAGCAAGGTCATTCCGATATTACTTGAGTGGGCAAAACCTTGAGAGAAGGTCATGGTGCCACCACTAGTCAAACCTTCATTGACATCCCAGTCTCGAATGGTCGCATCTGCTATTTTCAATTCACTACTGTTAAAGTATTCTCCACCAGGGAAGGTATTGTTATCAATAGCTGAGGCCAACATCATCACCTTCATAGTAGATCCTGGCTCATAGTTGCTTTGATAAAGGATATCACGCCAGACAAAATCTTTTGTAATGCCATCCTTGGTATCTGCATTGAAGGTCGGCCTTTGAGTCGTAGCGAGGATTTCCCCAGTCTTGGCGCTAACCAAGGTAGCCGTCATGTACTTGCCTTTTACCTTTTCTTGGAAGAGATCCATCTGGGTTTCCATAAAGGACTGCAAAGGACTGGAAATAGTCGTGTAGACATCTTTTCCATCTACCGTTTGTTGCGAGGCTTGTTCTGTTCCTGGAACAATATTTCCCAAGGGATCCTTTTCATAAGTAATGATTCCATCAGTCCCTGCAAGGATATTATTCAAGGAGCTTTCCATCCCTGATGTCCCAATTAAGCGTTTAGTGCCATCCTCATTTTCATGGAGTTGTGCGAGTCCAATAAAGGAAGAAGCAAACTGTCCATTGGGATAACTGCGGTTAGGGCTAGTTGTAAAGTCAACCCCCTCGACACCAGCAGTTTTGAGGTCATTTTTAATAGCCATCATATTAGCATAGGTAATCCCATTTCCCTTAGTACCAAAGGATACTTGTTTCAGGTCTGGCTGAGAGAGTTGTTCTTTGACATAGGACTCATCCATCTCTAGGTACTTATGAAAAATCTCTGCTACTGTACTATATTGTGAGTCTTCTACATAGAGAACTTTCCCCGTTGCTGATTTGTAGTTTTTATCAATAACGGCATAGACATTGTAGGAGGTCGCATCTTCAGCAATGGGGACACCATTTCGATCATAAATGGTTCCCCGTTTGGCTGGGATGGTCTTGGTTGTTTGGTGAACCTTTTTGGCCTCTTGGACCAAATCCTTACCAAATTTACTACCCGTTCCGATAATGACCGCAAAGTTCACCAAAAAGACAGCGAAGAGTATGACAGCCAATAAACTCAGGCTTTTCCCTACTCTTCGGCGGTTTTCTTCTGGAGATTTACGGTTACGAACGGCATAACGGATGATTTTTTCTTTCCACTGTTTCATTTCTTACTCCGCTGCTCGGATATTTTCGTTATTCAGCTGCAAATCCTTAGAGTTTGCAATTTCTTTCAAACGTTCTGAACGAATCAATTCATTGACCTCTTGCTTGGCATCGTCGAGCTCTGTTTTCTTTTCTTCGATTTGAGCATTGACCTTGGTCAATTCATTCTGAACTTGTAATAGCTTGGTTTGCATAAACACAACGCTAATTGCCAGGATAATCATTGTTGCAGCAATCGAAACATAGAAGGCCTTTTCCACACGTGAAAAACCTTTAAACTTCGTTTGCAATAACTGGCTTGTTTTTTCGATTCTTTCTGCCATGTTTTTCCTCTTACTTGTGAATTTTTCTAGCCACGCGCAACTTGGCTGAATGCGAACGATTGTTGGCTTCTAGCTCTTCTGCACTTGGCAAGATTGGCTTACGGGATACCAATTCCATCTTAGGCTTAAGATCGTCTGGAATGAAGGGCAAGCCTTTCGGAACTTCCACTGTTGAAGCTTCCTTGAACAGTTGTTTGGTCAAGCGGTCTTCCAAAGAATGGAAAGTAATGACTGAGATTCTACCATCCAGAGCCAGCATGTCCATGGCCTGCTGGATGGACTCATCTGCCGCTCCCAGCTCGTCATTGACTTCGATTCGGATAGCCTGAAAAATCTGCTTGGCAGGGTGCCCCTTCTTCTTGAGCTCCTTGGCAGGCTTGGCAGACTTGATAATCTCTGCCAGCTCAGTCGTCGTCTCGATTGGTTTCACTTCACGCGCTTGCTCAATCTTGCGGGCAATCTGTTTAGAAAACTTATCTTCGCCATACTTGAAAAAGATCCGAACCAAGTCATGATAGTCATAATGATTGACCACCTCATAGGCCGTCAGACTAGCTTCCTGATTCATGCGCATATCCAGTGGCGCATCTTTTTTATATGAAAAACCACGCTCACGCTGATCTAGCTGAGGACTGGACACTCCCAAGTCATAACAAATTCCATCAATTTCCCGGACACCAGCCTCCTGCAAACGTGCCTGCAAATGACGGAAGTTATCCTTGATAAAGGTTACCATCCCTTTTTCGATATAGGGGGCCAAACGTTTTTGTGCATTGTCAATGGCATTCTGGTCCTGGTCAAAGGCATAGAGATGTCCTTTTTCGCTCAATTTACTTAATAAATATTCGCTATGGCCTGCTCCACCCAAAGTTGCATCAACGTAGATACCGTCAGGTTTTACGTCAAGCATATCAATCGTTTCATGAAGCAAGACCGTTACATGATGAAATTCTTTTGTCATATCTTATCTATTTTACCACAAATCTGACCAGCTTGCACTTGTCAGATAGCTCTGCCCTATTTTCTATAAATTCATACAGAAACTTCAACATTTTTATCAGCAAAATGGCGCTCTAGCCGATTTTTTCGACTACTACAGAGAAGCATTGTATGAAGTAAGACAAAAACTTCTACAGTGAATGGAATTATTTCAACTTAACCTCCCAAGTCCAGTACACTTTGTCCCTTGAATATACGATATTCAGTGCACAATAAAAATTCATAAGATTTTCTAATAAAATAGAATTGAATGAACTAGTTACGAAAGGAAATCTTATGAGTTCCCATCAATTTACCATAGATGAGCGTGAAAGTATTCTCATTTACCATATACAAGACCTAAATTTTTCTCAAATTGCTAAGTTACTTCATCATTATCCGCTGTCGGGTGAAAATCATTACAATGGTTCTATTCAGTCCTTACTATGACTTTGCTAGACAACTTCGCTTTCGAATTTCTAGGTTCAGACTGTATCACTCCCAAACGCTAAAATCGTTCTTGATTGCTTTCTCATTGTCCAACACTTAAGCCATGCCACGAGTCGAGTTCGTGTGCAAATTATGAATCAATTTAACCGAAAATCTCACGAATACAAGGTTATCAAGCGCTACTGGAAGCTCATCCCATAAGATAGTCGGAAGCTAAGCGATTTTATACTTCTACTTTTTACATACACTTGACGAATAAAGAAATCTTAGGCAAACTCTTGAGCTACTCAGAAGACTTGAAGAAACATTATGTTCTCTATCAGCTCTTGCTTTTTTACTTTCAAAACAAGGATTCTGAGAATTTTTTCGGAATCATTGAAGATAATCTCAAGCAGGTTTATCCTCTATTTCAAACTATCTTTAAAACCCTCCTTAAGAATAAAGACAAGATTATCAACGCCCTTCAATTACCCTATTCCAACGCCAAATTGGAAGCAACCAATAAACTCATTAAACTCATCAAACACAATGCCTTGGTTTCCCTAACTTTGACAACTTTAAGAAACGAATTTTCATTGCTCTGAATATAAAAATGGAGAAGACAGCAATCGTCCTCCCCAGGTGTTAGCTGACTTCAATCTACTACAGTTGACAAAGAGCCTAAAAAGAGAAGACCAGATGGTCTTCTCTACGGGGGAACTAGAATGATAGAAAAGAATCAATCAAAGATTTTTTTAGTCTTTAAAATTCTTTTTGAAGATGATGAGAGACAAGACCGAAGTAATTGCTGCCAAGAAGAGGAAGGTGTTTCCTTCTTGTTCCCCAGTTTCTGGGAGTTGGTTTTCCTTTTCTTGTTTACTGTTTCTTGCAACAGGAGCTTTCTCATCTTTTGTTGGTGAATTATCTGTTACTACTGGAGCTGGTTTTTCAGGTTGAGCTGGTTTCTCAGGCTCAGCTGGTTTCTCCGGTTGAGCTGGTTTTTCAGGCTCAGCTGGTTTCTCCGGTTCAGCTGGTTTTTCTGGTTCAGCTGGTTTTTCTGGTTCAGCTGGTTTCTCAGGCTGAGCTGGTTTCTCCGGTTCAGCTGGTTTCTCCGGTTGAGCTGGTTTCTCAGGCTGAGCTGGTTTCTCCGGTTCAGCCGGTTTTTCAGGCTGAGCTGGTTTCTCCGGTTCAGCTGGTTTTTCAGGTTGAGCTGGTTTTTCAGGCTCAGCTGGTTTCTCCGGTTCAGCTGGTTTTTCTGGTTCAGATGGTTTTTCTGGTTCAGCTGGTTTTTCAGGTTCAGATGGTTTTTCTGGTTCAGCTGGTTTCTCAGGCTGAGCTGGTTTCTCCGGTTCAGCTGGTTTCTCCGGTTCAGCTGGTTTCTCAGGCTGAGCTGGTTTCTCCGGTTCAGCTGGTTTTTCTGGTTCAGCTGGTTTTTCTGGTTCAGCTGGTTTTTCAGGTTCAGATGGTTTTTCAGGTTCAGCTGGTTTCTCCGGTTCAGCTGGTTTCTCAGGCTCAGCTGGTTTCTCAGGCTCAGCTGGTTTCTCCGGTTCAGCCGGTTTTTCAGGCTCAGCCGGTTTCTCTGGTTCAGCTGGCTTCTCTGGTTCAGCCGGTTTCTCTGGTTCAGCCGGTTTCTCTGGTTCAGCCGGTTTCTCTGGTTCAGCCGGTTTCTCAGGTTGAGCTGGTTTCTCAGGCTCAGCTGGTTTCTCAGGCTCAGCTGGTTTCTCTGGTTCAGCTGGTTTCTCTGGTTCAGCCGGTTTCTCTGGTTCAGCTGGTTTCTCTGGTTCAGCTGGTTTCTCTGGTTCAGCTGGTTTCTCTGGTTCAGCCGGTTTCTCAGGCTTAGCTGCTTCAAGCTTGTTAATTTGTTCAAGAGCGGATTCTAGCGCTTTATTAACTTCTTCTTGAGTCTTGGCCTCTTGAATTGCAGCGATTGCTTGGTTTGCAAGTTCAATTAATTTCTTCTTAGCTTCATTGTTAGTTCCAAGCTCACCGACTTTTTTCTCGATGGCTTCTGTCAAGCTAGCCATGGCCTTATTGTATTCGATTTCCGGCTGTTTCGGTTCAGCAGGCTGTTCTGGACTAGGTTCTTCGCCAGGTTTTTGGTAGTTTTCGTCCTTGCTGAGAATATCTTGCAAAGTACTTACTGTCAACATAACATCCTGAGCATCTACAGTTTCAGCGCTGAGTTGGTTTCTCAATTTGTCTAGATTTGCTTGGAAAGCTTGGCGTGCAGCAGGTGTATTTTTCAATCCTGTTGGGTCAAAGTTAGCCAAATCGTCCTTCCATTTAGTGATGGATTGGAGAAGCTCTTCTTTGCTGTAGAGTTCGCTTCCTTCACCACGAGTGATGAATTGATCCACCTGAATACCGATGTTTCGAGACAAATCGTTTCGATCAGGATCTAGTTGAAGGGTGACTGCGTGCAAGT
>CALHBZ010000186.1 GCA_937930605.1 Streptococcus oralis | reverse complement strand
TTATTGAAAGATGGTCTACGTTTGGGTAAGGTTGTCTTTTATCTCCGAGAAGGGGAGCCAAGGGTTTATGATCTTTTGGATTTATCCGAGTTTCAGATCGGTTCTCAAAGAGGTGCGTTAATCACACTAGATGAAGATGTTGAACTCTTACTCCAAAAATCTCAGAATCAATGGATGCTAACTCGACTAAAAGGCTCATTTTATCGAAACAACCATCTGGAACAAATGGACCAGCAATTGATTGGTTTTGGAGATGAGTTGAGTCTAGGGGCGGTGACAATAAAGCTCTATCCAGATGAAGTATGGATTCAGGGGCCTGCCCAAGTCGGGAAACAACTGACTCTGAGAGAACCATCTCGATATGGCTTTTATGAAGATTATCCAGATTATCATCGTTCTCCACGAATCATCTATCGTGGTAGCGAGGATAAAATCTTGATCAATCCCCCTGGACAGGAGCCGGTAAAGCCGAGTGATGAACTGTTAAAGCTAATCATTCCTCCTCTTATGATGGTCGGGGTAACCGTCTTGATCACCTTGATTCAACCTCGAGGGATTTATATTCTTGCGACAGTAGGGATGTCCATCACCACAATGATTTTTTCTATCCGTGGTTTTATCAAAAATCGTAAAAAGTACAAGGCTGATAAGAAGGAACGGATCGATCTCTATCGTCTGTACCTGAAAGATAAGGTCAAGGAATTGACTCGTCTGGAACGGGAACAAAAAGAAGGGATGCACTATCATTTTCCAACTATTTTAGAGTTGACGGACTTGGTTGAGAGTTATAATCACCGGATTTACGAAAAAACTCCCTTGCATTTTGACTTCTTATACTATCGTTTGGGACTCGGGAAAATGCCGACTAGCTATGACTTGAAATATGGTCAACAGGAGCGCAGCGGTAAGAAGGATGCTTTGGAAGAAGAGGGATACGCTCTCTATAGTCGTCACAAAAAAATTCCAGATATGCCGATTCCGGCAAACCTTAGCCATGGACCGGTGGGTTATATTGGACCTAGAAATCTCGTCCTAGAACAACTGCAGCTTTTGGTGATGCAGTTAGCTACCTTTCATTCTTATCATGATGTGCAGTTTATTACGATCTTGCCGGAAGAGGAAAAAGAACAATGGTCTTGGATGCGTTGGCTACCTCATGCCAAACTGCAAGAGCTGAATGTCCGTGGTTTTGTCTACAATCAACGAACACGAGACCAAGTTTTAAACAGTTTGAACCAAATCTTGAAACTACGTCGTAGCCAAAAGGAAGAAGCATCCCACAAGGAGAGCACCCTCTTCCATCCCCATTACGTGGTTTTAGTAACCGATGAAAAGCTGATTTTGGACCATGTTATCATGGAATTCTTTACCGAAGATCCAACGGAATTAGGCTGTTCTCTCATCTTTGTAGAGGATGTTATGAGTTCCTTGTCTGAGAATATCCAGACAGTCATCAACATCAAGGACCGTAATACGGGCCAACTGGTCATGGAAGAGGGAGTTTTGAAAGAAACGGACTTCCGTTTGGATCATTTCCCAGCAGATTATGATAAGGAGCGGATCGCTCGTACCTTGGCACCGCTCAATCACCTCCAAAACCTTAAGAGTTCGATCCCAGATTCCGTGACCTTTATGGAAATGTATGGGGCGGAGACCTTTGAGGACTTGCAGGTATCGAGCCGTTGGAAAAAGAATGCACCCTACAAGAGTTTGGCTGTTCCGATTGGGTTACGCGGCAAGGATGACATTGTTCAGCTCAATCTCCATGAAAAAGCTCATGGACCTCATGGTTTGATCGCGGGGACGACTGGATCAGGGAAGTCAGAAACGATCCAATCCTATATCCTATCCCTTG
>CALHBZ010000185.1 GCA_937930605.1 Streptococcus oralis | reverse complement strand
AATATCAAGGAGGATAGCTATGAAAGCTGTTGTTGTAAATCCAGAAAGCACTGGTGTTGTCATTGAAGAAAAAGTACTCCGCCCACTTAAAACTGGGGAAGCGCTTGTTGAAGTGGAATATTGTGGGGTTTGTCACACGGATCTTCACGTTGCTCATGGGGACTTCGGTCAAGTGCCTGGTCGTGTTCTAGGACATGAAGGTATTGGTATCGTTAAGGAAGTTGCTCCAGATGTCCAAAGCCTTAAAGTTGGTGACCGTGTCAGCATTGCTTGGTTCTTCGAAGGCTGCGGTACTTGCGAATACTGTACAACTGGTCGCGAAACTCTCTGCCGTACGGTGAAAAATGCTGGATATTCAGTAGACGGTGGTATGGCAGAACAATGTATCGTAACAGCGGATTATGCTGTTAAAGTTCCAGATGGACTTGATCCAGCCCAAGCTTCTTCAATCACATGTGCTGGTGTAACAACCTATAAAGCTATTAAAGAAGCAAAAGTTGAACCAGGACAATGGGTAGTCCTCTATGGTGCTGGTGGCCTTGGTAACTTAGCCGTTCAATACACCAAGAAAGTATTCAACGCTCATGTTATCGCAGTTGATATCAACAACGACAAACTGGCTCTTGCAAAAGAAGTAGGTGCAGACATCATTATCAATGGACTAGAAGTTGAAGATGTTCCAGGACTTATCAAAGAAAAAACAAATGGAGGAGCTCACTCAGCTGTCGTAACTGCTGTGTCTAAAGTTGCCTTCAACCAAGCCGTTGATTCCGTTCGTGCTGGTGGTCGCGTAGTAGCTGTTGGTCTTCCTTCTGAAATGATGGAACTCAGCATCGTAAAAACAGTTCTAGATGGAATTCAAGTGATTGGTTCCCTTGTTGGAACTCGTAAGGACCTGGAAGAAGCCTTCCAATTTGGAGCAGAAGGTCTGGTAGTGCCTGTAGTTCAAAAACGTCCAGTAGAAGATGCTGTAGCTATTTTCGATGAAATGGAAAAAGGTCAAATCCAAGGACGTATGGTACTGGATTTTACACACTAAGTTAATGATAAAATTGGGAAACGAAAGATTGCTCACTTGCAGTCTTTCGTTTTGTTTTCAATTCATTTTCAAAAAGACAGCCCGTTTTCATTGTTTTTATATTAAATTTTAGTTCTTTATTTGAATACATCTTTAAAAATTCTTTATATATTAACATTTTGTAAATGGATTTTCATTGAAAATTAACACATATCTATAAGAAATGGTTGCTTTTTGTTTGAAAACGGTTTATACTTAAAGTTAGGCTTAAAGTTTTCTTAAACATACAGTCAAACATTTTAAAGGAGGAATGACAATAATGAGTATCGGAATCATTATTGCAAGCCACGGCGAATTTGCTGCGGGTATTCATCAGTCTGGATCTATGATCTTTGGTGAACAAGAAAAGGTTCAAGTTGTAACCTTTATGCCAAATGAAGGTCCAGATGATCTTTACGCTAAATTCAACAACGCTGTGGCTGCATTTGACGCAGAAGATGAGATTCTAGTATTGGCTGACCTTTGGAGTGGATCTCCATTCAACCAAGCTAGCCGCGTGATGGGAGAAAATCCAGAACGTAAATTTGCCATCATTACAGGACTGAACTTGCCGATGTTGATCCAAGCCTACACAGAGCGCCTTATGGACGCGAATGCAGGTGTGGATAAAGTCGCTGCGAATATCATTAAAGAAGCCAAAGATGGCATCAAAGCTCTTCCAGAAGAGCTTAACCCAGTTGAGGAAGCTGCAAGTGCTGCAGCTGCTCCAGTTGCCCAAGCTGCTATTCCAGAAGGAACTGTTATCGGTGACGGTAAACTGAAGATCAACCTTGCTCGTCTAGACACTCGTCTCCTTCACGGACAAGTTGCAACTGCTTGGACACCAGATTCAAAAGCAGACCGTATCATCGTTGCTTCAGATAACGTTGCAAACGACGAATTGCGTAAAGAATTGATCAAACAAGCAGCTCCTAACGGAGTAAAAGCCAACGTTGTACCAATCAAAAAATTGATTGAGGTTGCAAAAGATCCTCGTTTTGGTAACACACATGCTCTTATCTTGTTTGAAACACCTCAAGATGCCCTTCGTGCCATCGAAGGTGGCGTACCAATCAAGACTCTTAACGTTGGTTCTATGGCTCACTCAACAGGTAAAACAATGATTAACAACGTTTTGTCTATGGATAAAGATGATGTTGCAACATTTGAAAAAATGCGCGACCTCGGTGTTGAATTTGACGTACGTAAAGTACCAAACGACACGAAAAAAGACTTGTTTGACTTGATTAACAAAGCGAACGTTCAATAATTTAATCTGTTTCTATCATTTTAAAAAACAGGATTAAATACTTTATTAAAACTAAATAGAAAAGGAATAAAACCATGTCAGATATTTCAATCATTTCTGCTATCTTGGTTGTAGTTGTTGCCTTCCTTGCAGGTCTTGAAGGTATCCTCGACCAATTCCAATTCCATCAACCAATCGTCGCATGTACCCTTATCGGACTTGCAACTGGTAACCTCGAAGCAGGTGTTATGCTTGGTGGCTCTCTTCAAATGATCGCCCTTGGTTGGGCAAACATCGGAGCTGCCGTAGCTCCTGACGCTGCTCTTGCATCTGTTGCCGCAGCAATCATCTTGATCAAAGGTGGTAACTTTACTACTGAAGGTATCGCCGTTGCAACAGCTACAGCTATCCCTCTTGCCGTAGCTGGACTTTTCTTGACTATGATTGTTCGTACAATCTCAGTTGGTTTGGTTCACACTGCAGATGCTGCCGCTAAAGAAGGAAATATTGCAGCTGTTGAACGTGCTCACTTTATCGCACTTCTTCTTCAAGGTCTTCGTATTGCAATCCCTGCAGCCTTCCTTATCGCTATCCCAGCTTCTGCCGTTCAAGATGCTCTTAAATTGATGCCAGAATGGTTGAATGGTGGTATGGCTGTTGGTGGTGCTATGGTCGTTGCCGTTGGTTACGCTATGGTTATCAACATGATGGCAACTCGTGAAGTATGGCCATTCTTCGCTATCGGCTTCGCTCTTGCAGCAATTTCTCAATTGACTTTGATTGCCCTTGGTGTCATCGGTGTTGCCCTTGCCTTCATCTACCTCAACCTTTCAAAACAAGGTGGAAACGGTGGCGGCGGAGCTGCAACTTCTAACGACCCAATCGGTGATATCCTAGAAGACTACTAGAAAGGGGAACAATCATGGCTGAAAAAATTCAATTATCAAAATCAGATCGTCAAAAAGTTTGGTGGCGTTCACAATTTCTTCAAGGTTCTTGGAACTACGAACGTATGCAAAACTTGGGTTGGGCTTACTCTTTGATCCCAGCTATCAAAAAATTGTACACTAAAAAAGAAGACCAAGCGGCTGCTCTTGAGCGTCACCTTGAGTTCTTCAACACTCACCCATACGTCGCTGCTCCAATCATGGGGGTTACTCTTGCACTTGAAGAAGAACGCGCTAACGGTGTTGAAATCGACGACGCGGCTATCCAAGGGGTTAAGATCGGTATGATGGGACCTCTTGCTGGTATCGGTGACCCAGTATTCTGGTTTACAGTTCGTCCTATTCTTGGAGCCCTTGGTGCATCACTTGCTGCATCTGGTAACCTTGTTGGTCCCCTTCTCTTCTTCTTTGGATGGAATGCCATCCGTATGGCCTTCCTATGGTATACACAAGAGTTCGGTTACAAAGCTGGATCTGAAATCACTAAAGACATGTCTGGTGGTATCTTGAAAGACATCACTAAAGGAGCGTCTATCCTTGGTATGTTCATCCTTGCCGTTCTTGTACAACGTTGGGTGTCTATCAACTTTACTGTTAACCTTCCAGGTAAACAATTGGCTGAAGGTGCTTACATCAACTTCCCAGAAGGTGCAGTAACAGGTTCTGAATTGAAAGGAATCCTTGGTCAAGCACTTGGTGGCTTGAGTTTGGATAGCGTTCAACCTCAAACTCTTCAAGGTCAGTTAAACTCATTGATTCCAGGATTGATGGGACTTCTCCTTACTTTCCTCTGCATGTGGTTGCTTAAGAAAAAAGTATCACCAATC
>CALHBZ010000184.1 GCA_937930605.1 Streptococcus oralis | reverse complement strand
ACTTTTCACCCAAATCCTATTTTAATAACTCCTTGTGTTTTTTTAAATATTTTTTTCCATACCATTCCTCTACAGTCTTACCTTCCCACTGACGATATTCTTCTGGGTATTTCCATTTGTAGAATGCTTGTAAATAACTAGGAAATTCGATGTAAATTAGCATAGCAATCACAGCAGTATTTAGGATAATCCATGTTATCAAAAGACCTAATCCTTCCAATGAAGTTGAAAATTTTATGGAAAAACTTTTTATAATAAAGTTTATAATTACTCCAATTCCCAAAAAACTCATTCCATAAATCGCTATCTTATTGGCAATTTTGTTGCGAAGAGAAGAGCCACTTCCATTACCATACATCAGTTTTTTAAGACTTTCAATTTCAAGGCTAAACATAAAATAGGCTAATATAGTAATAAAAACAAAAATAGCAGCAACCATCCAAATAGATAAAGTTGGTAATGACATATCAATCGCTAACAGATTAAATTCAAGACTAAGCCAAATTAGAAATGTGATAACATGAAAATGATTACGATAAGGCAGTATAAAAGCTTTTCTAAAAACTTTACCAATCAATATGATAAATACCCAAATTAAGAAACAGACTATATATACCTCAGCTGTTAGTAATGGATGTTGATAGATAGGCAATCTTAAATCTTTAGGATAAGAGTCGTGCAAGGACAGCGAGAAAACAAGAATCATAAAGTTTATAAAGACAGGACCGATAAGAGTGAAAACAATATTCTGAATGTGAAGAACTAGTTTAGACTTTCCTTCCCTATAATATGTTTCTAACTTAGAGAAAACATTTCCTTTCTGATACTGTAAAAAACCATCATCTTCCAAATTTAAACTCTCTTCAAAACTTGCTTTAAAAATTGATTTCTTCATCTAATTTTCTCCCTAATTTTATTAAAATTGACAGATAATTTTACCCATCCAAGAAGCCTCAGAAAAGATAAATACATCCCAAATTAAAAACCTGGAGTCAATAATTCCGAATTTTCCCTTTTATGCTTATATCTTGCCATTTACTATCTTTCCTTCTATCGTTCTTATTCCGGCAATTCTACTTTCAGGCTCATATCTGTAGGCTGTAATACCTTCTGAACCGCAGCGAGAAAAGCTAGTCCATTATCCGATGGAGAATATTGGAAGGTGATATGAATGACTTTTTTGTCAAAGCTATCGCCATATCGTGCCACATACTGCTTGCTTTCGAGGAAGTGAATATAATTGTTAATTTTTTCTTGCAGAATTTCAAGATGGACTGCTTCTATCTCTTCCTGCCAGCCGACTGGATCCACCATAAGAAGCTCTAAATGATTATCAACTATACCAATGGCGTCAAGTTCGCTAGGTTCCAGTTCTGAAACAATGGCTTGGGTAACAATTTGTCTAAATTCCTCTGCTGTAAAAAGACGACGAGTATTTCCTAGATTTTTTAAAATAAAAGAAGGATGATTTTCGATGAAGAGCTTACTAGACTCATCTTGTGTATACTGTTTTTTAGATTTCCAAAAACCATAATCTGCATAATTCATCAACTCCTTGCCAGTATGTTCTCCCGACATATAGCTGTCAGCAGCTTCTTTGGGGATTTCTCTAATCACTTCTGGGCAGGTAATATTAAAAGTTGGATAACGCAAGAAATACTTATCACCATCTTGACAAATTTCCAACATATCTTTTTGACTTACATAAATTGATTCCATTTTTATCTCCTTTGTCTTTTACCAAATATCTGCTGATTAGTTGTTCCCTATTTTTTGGCTGTTCTTATGATGTCATCCACTTTACTATAAAGGCCAGTTTCCTGTTTCAGCATATACCATGACTTCATATGTTCCCCTAGAAGATTCAAACGCTTTATCCATCAGTTCTTTAGTTATGAGATAGCATACTTCAGAACCCATGGCTCCACCAATTTCTTTAAAGAAGCTAATTTCGTAATAGCCGTCTGTCTCATATACAATAAATCCATCGCCTCGATGTACAATCGTATCCGATTGATTACAATCTTCTAACTCATCTGACTTTGGCCAACGATGATGTTCGCAATAAAACATCACTTCTAAAGAATCTTTTTCTGATTTTGAAACACGTCCTGCTAATGCTTGGCTAATGGGAAAGCTAAGAACTTCTTTCCCTTTACTCCACAGGATCTGATAATCATTGTTGTTTTTTAATATGGTACAACTTTTGTATTGCTGAATTTCTATTGTCATATAAATTTGCTTTCTTAATTCAATAGGTCTTCTTTGTCATAGGCAAAAAGATTTAGCTGGTGCGCACATTTCTTATCAAACTCTCCATTACCTTCTCTCGCCTATGCAAATTATTGGCTATACACAAATAGAGAATAAACAAAAGTATGGAGCTGAAAAACAATGACAAAAAACTAGGATATATTAGGTAGATTGTCAAGGATACTAATAAACTAATAAAGCTACCACGAATTACGGAAGTAACAACAGCTCCACCTTTCTTTACTACTTCTAGGAATTCTAAGTACTCCAAATCTGTAAATAAAGCAGGATACAAATCCAAGTCTTTTTTAAAATAGACATCCAGCAATTTCCCGATAAGTAAGGAAATATAAGAGAATAAAATCAAATAAAGATACTTGTGCTCAGCTATACTAATGATGGTCAGACCATTCAGAAATCTAATAAATGGAAGAACTAGTAATATCAAGGAAAAAATAAAGTACTGTTGACTCTTAGAAGTTCTTTCTGGAATCGAAAAAAACAGTTTCCTTCCTTTAAGGTCATAGTAAACCAATTTGTTTTTAAACTCTCCTAGATGAACTAGTCCTTTATATTGTTTATTCTTTTCTCTCATTTCCACTCCCTCCCTAACTCAAACACTCCATAATCAAAAGATACAAGCTCTTAAAACCTCGAATTGAATGACATCTACCCACTTTAGTTTTAACCCCTTTTCCTCTCTATTATACCACACGAATGTTTTCTTATAAATTTGTCTCGCACCTTACAAAGCTATACGGATTAATAGTCGCATAACTAAAAAACTGAGCCCTGTACAATACAGAACTCAATCCTTACTTTTAGTATAATGCCTAATTGTTTTGGGGAAATATATTACCACATAGAACCATTTAGTTAGTCTCTTCCACCAAGTTTACTATTGATGGTCATCATGATACTAGCTATTTTTTCACCCCAATATGGGTCAGAAGCATAGAGAACATTCATTCCTGTCGCCTTGTTCCCCAAGTGGTCTCTTCCACGGTCAATGTAGTTCTCACGAATCCACTTAGCCGCGCCGAGGATCCCCTTATCCACATCATCAAATTTCTTGGCTGAGGTATACGGGCTCGAATCATAAGCTGCAATTCCAAAGAAATTATTCTTATCCTTAGCTATCTGGCTCCGTCCCCAAGCACTCTCAAGTGCACTATGGGCCATCAGATAAAGAGCATTCACACCATATCGTTCCTCAGCTTCCTTAAAAATAGCTCCCTTACCAGCGAGGCGACTATCCCGAATATTCATCAAAGAATAAACTTTATCCAATTCAGCTGCACTGTAATTACTTGGTTTAGTCAAATCTCTAAAGAGGAAAGGATTTTCAATGGTAAAGCTATCAAAATGAAGCCCATCAATTGAATAATATTTCTTACCAATGGTCATAGCTGAGCTATGTCGAGCAACACGGAGACTCACATAAGGTGACAACTCATGGTAAAAATACTTGCCATCGCTTGTATAGTGAGGGACAAACTCACTTTCTTTATCAATAGCTACTAAATCACTTTTATTCATGAAGCCGGATAGACCAGAAATATTGACTGGTATTTGACTATCTTTTTTAGATTGAACATCCCCAAGTGAAACTATAGTTCCTTGCGATACATAACTCAATCGTTCACCAGAAGCGCTATAGACATAAGCAGTAATTGGCTTCACTTTGTAATATTTTGCCTCTGAGATCCATTTCCCATTATTCTGGAAGGAATACTCTTTACCTTTGATCGTGAAAGTGCCTGTTACATATCTACCATCATCTTTTAGATAGTACCAAGCATCGTAATCTTTGTCAAAAATCCATTCATTTTTGGCCATATAGCCACCTGATTTAAGGTAGTATGAACCAATCCATTCACGGGAAGCGTAGGCTCCACCTGACTTCAAGTAAAACCAGCTATTGTAGGATTTATCAAAAATCCACTCTTTTTCCGCCATAGCGCCACTATCTTTCAGATAGTAGTCACTTTTCCACTGGCTACTTGCCATCACACCATCGCTATTGAAATAGTACCATGTTCCTTTGATTTTCTCCCATTTGTCGCGAGAAATCTTTCCTGAAGCTGTAGCATAGTACCACTTGTCGGATATTTTCACCCAATCGTTTTCTGCCATGGCACCACTACCTTGGAAGAGATAGTCATTATAGATAGTGCGACTAAGCATAACACCATCTTTATCAAAGTAATACCAGACGCCTTCAATCTTTTCCCATTTGTTGCGAGAAATCTTTCCTGAAGCTGTAGCATAGTACCACTTGTCGGATATTTTCACCCAATCGTTTTCTGCCATGGCACCACTACCTTGGAAGAGATAGTCATTATAGATAGTGCGACTAAGCATAACACCATCTTTATCAAAGTAATACCAGACGCCTTCAATCTTTTCCCATTTGTTGCGAGAAATCTTTCCTGAAGCTGTAGCATAGTACCATTGGTCAGAAATCTTTACCCAATCGTTTTCCGCCATAGCACCGTTACCTTTGATAAGGTAACCATCAACTATAGTATTACTAAGCATAATGCCGTTTTTATCAAAGTAATACCAGACACCACCAATTTTTTTCCAGTTTACGACAGGCTGGTTATTCTCATAAAAACGCCAGTTTCCTTGCTCGTTTTTCCAACCTTCCTTGATAACGTCCTCGTTTTTTTTCCTTTTTGGATGAGTCATCTTTAGAAAAAGTTTCCTCTTTTACAACCGGCTCTTTCTTGGGCTCCACTTGGGGAACTTCCTTTTTCGGAGTAGCTTCTTCTTTTTTCTCGACTACATCTGTGATCTGAGTTTTTTTCGTAACCTGTGATTCTTCAGCATATACAGATGTCTTTGCAAATCCTGCCATAGAAAGAACGACAGTACTTGCAAGTAATATCTTCTTCATTTTATTCTCCTCAGTAGAAAACGATCTACACTATTACTATTTTATAAAACCTATTGTAACATAGTTAACTAACGGAAATATTACAAATTGATGAAGATTCTATGTCTTGCTAACGATAAGGAAGGTCTAGCTTATCTCAGACTGGCTTTGACCTCTCGACGAAGTTCTTCTAAACTGCTAATGCCATATTTGTCCATGACTTTTGGCAGATTTTCGATGATGTCAGGACAGGCGTAAGGATTAGTAAAGTTAGCTGTTCCAACTCCGATGGCAGAGGCGCCAGCCAGATACATTTCAAGCGCTGCTTCAGCTGAATCCACTCCCCCCATTCCAATGATGGGAAGGTCTGTTGTTTGGGCGACTTGGCGGATGAGTTTGAGGGCTACTGGAAAGACTGCTGGACCTGACATCCCACCTGTTCCATTGGCTAAGATTGGTTTTCTAGTTTTGAGGTCAAAGCGCATTCCAACCAGAGTATTGATCATAGTCAAGCCACTTGCCCCCGCGTCTTCTGCTGCTTTTGCGACAGTAACGATATCCGTCACACTAGGGGTCAGTTTGACATAAACTGGTACATCAGAAGCCTCTACCGCTGCTTTCACTACTTCATAAGCTAGATCAGGATCTTGCCCAATCAAAAGCCCATGATTGCCGTGATCTACATTAGGACAAGAGATATTAAGCTCGATAGCTTTTACATTAGCTGCCTTGGAAATTCCTCGAGAAACGGCAGCGTACTCTTGTTTTGAAAATCCTGCAACATTGGCGATAATGGGAAGCGTAGGATACTCTCTTTCCAGCCAAGGTAACTTTTCAGCTAAAACAACTTCCAAACCAGGATTTTGCAAGCCGATTGCATTGAGCATACCAGCAGGTGTTTCTGCCACCCTTGGAGTTGGATTGCCAAAACGTGGTTCAAGTGTCGTTGCCTTGATCATAATGGAGCCTAAAAGGTCTAAATCATAGTACTTGGCATACTCTTGGCCAAAACCAAAACAGCCTGATGCTGGTATGATGGGGTTTTTCAATTCCAAGCCCGGTAGAGAAATTTGTAAGCGATTTGTAGTCATGACTTTCTCCTTATAATACAACTGTTCCTGTACGGAATACAGGGCCATCTTCACAGACACGTTGGCTGACAGTCTGACTATCTGGCACTTTTAGGACACAGGCATAGCAAGCCCCCATCCCACAAGCCATACGAGACTCCAGAGATAGATAGGCTCTTGGGTGGTCATAAAATCTTTGATTGATATACTTCATCATTCCTGGCGCTCCACATGAGTAAACGGCATCAAATTGACTGTCTAAATCATTGATGACAACCGATACATTTCCCTTGATGCCATATGAACCATCATCTGTCGTTACAAAAACCTGACCATATTGGGATAATTCCTTTTCAAGGATAAGAGCATCCTTGTTAGCAAAACCGAGGACTGTTACTACTTTCACACCACGCGCATGCAATTCCTTGGCCACCTCAAGCAAGGGTGGAACACCAATCCCCCCACCAACGAGGAGAACTTGGCTCTGGTCGTCCAAGTCAGACAAATCAAAACCGTTCCCCTGAGGTCCCATCACATCAAGAGTATCACCCTGACTTAATGTTGAAAAAATAGCTGTCCCAGCACCTTCAATTCGATAAATGAGGCGACACTGCTTGTTAACCTTGTCAATAGACGAAATCGAAATAGGGCGACGCAAGAGATGGGCATCATCAGGCACGCGCAGATGGAGAAATTGACCTGCTCGCATAGCTTCAACCATTTCCCCTTCTAGGACTAATTCAAAGATTGCTGGCGCAATTTCCTCCTGTGCAACCACCTTCATACTTTCCAAACGAATCGCACCCAAACGCTTCTTACATGTGGGATTCATGACTTTTCCTCCTTAAATTTTAAGGGGACCAGATAAAGAAAAGACCTTGCAATAGCAAGATCTCAGTCAAGATAGGACGGAACTAATGCGCACACCTAAAAAATCTCCGCAGAGAGTTTTCCCTATCACTTGTATCTGACACCTTGTGAGTCTCTCTGGACTCCCCTTAAAGGTTAAATTTGTACTAGTATACTCTTTCAAAGAAAAAAAGTCAAGTAGAAAACGAACATTCTACTTGACTTTACTGGATTATTTTTCACGAATGACTTCAACCTTATAGCCATCAGGATCCTTGACAAAGTAATAGTTTGGTAGAGTTCCTGGAAGTCCATTAGGCGCTGTAACCTCATAGCCCTTCGCGCTATGTTCTTGATGAAGCGCCTCAAGGTCAGGTGTACTGAGGGCGATATGGGCAAAGCCATCACCTACCACATAAGGGCCGTGGTCATAGTTATAGGTCAACTCCAACTCGTAGTCATCACCGTCAAGTCCTAGATAGACAATAGTGAAGGCATGGTCTGGAAAATCTCTGCGACGCAATTCTTTAAAACCAAAAGCATCTTGATAAAATGCGATAGATTTTTCAAGGTTTTCTACTCGCAAGCAAGTGTGTAGCATTTTTGAAGCCATTTTCATTACCTCTTTCATTTGAATAGTTCTATTATACCTTTATTCAGAAAAATTTACTAGAAACTTGAACTAGAGGCCTCTTCTCTGCGCTTTCTTTCTATGCAGAATTTTTACGATTTTCCTTGCGTATATTGCGAATAAGGAAAAGCAGGATAAGGACAAAGAGTCCCTCAAGGAAGTAGAAAGCAAATTCGCTATTCATGATTAGTAAATCTCTGTTAAAATATTTGTTATCGAAAACTGAATTTGGTGCAAATAGGATCCGGAACAGTCTTCTTAGGAAAATAAAGATCTGCAAGCCATAAATCATAAAGACTTTCTTTACACCAATCGTGAAACCTTGTTCCTTTGTAAAATAAGATAAGGCAATTCCATTTAACAAAAGGAGAACCGTTATGGTCAGAGTTTCATTTCGTAGAATATTTGGATCAAAGATGTCTAAACGGTTGTGAATGTAGGGCAACGTTTGAAAGAGTAGGATCCCCAAGATTACTGGAAGGAGGATTTTTTCAGAGATGGTGGAAATCCAGGACTAAATCTTGTAAAAGACAAGCAAATCACAAGGATTGCAAAAATATGGAAGTACATCATTGCAACTCCGGAAATGATCTGGCTTTGATTTACCAAAGCGGATAGAAAGCCAGCAGAAAGAAAGATACCGACAGGAATCAGCTTGTCCAAAGAATAATCCCACTTCAACCCTTGACTCACCTGAAAACCATCGATGAGGCAGAAAAATGTAATGAACATAAGAGCACCAATGAGGCCAAACGGTAAGGATGGAATGACGAGGGTCAATAACAAGATTAATAGGAACCATGGATGGGAACTGTAGTAAAATTTTCGTTTTTCCCCCCTAGCAGTCACTCCTTCCTCAATCGGTGTTTTCCTTAATTTTAGCATATAGACGTAAAAGAGAGAAAACATACCAGCATGAACCCATGAATTATAACCAGGTCGCTCTATAATACTGAGTATCAAACTCACAATCATAAATATACCAAAGACAAACTGAAGAAACTTATTTTTAAAGACCTGTCTTTTTTTCCAATTTAAATAAGAGAGCTTGGCTTTTGGATAACTAAGTTCATAGGCATAAGCCGTCATCTCTTCTAGTTTCTGGTCTGTCTCCTCCGTCATCATTTGGGGAGCCATTTTAGAAGTCGGAAAAGGGGTTAAAACATATCTCAGGAGCTCGCCATCTATAAACCGATGGTACTCCGTATAAATCTGTTGAAACAAAATCGTTAGAATGCGTGGTCTTCCTTTATAGTAGCTTCTCCACTTCTCCCAATCATTGATATCTTCATCACTCTTGGTGAGCTTATCAATATAGAGATAACCTTCATTGTACCAGTAGTCAAAATTTTCTTTTTTATCTAGCGCATACTTCTCTATAACTGAAGGATAAGACTGGACACTCTTCCAGAAGTGAAGCTTTTTCAGATATGGATTTGATTCCTCATCACTGTAACGCTCTACAAATTGGAGGACGAGAGCTAACACTTTCGCATTGGTTAAAGGATAGACGTCCACTTTTTCTAACAAATAAAGTAGGAGCGTGTGATCTTTAATTGTTTCAAAAAGATATTGCCAATCACGTAAAAGTTTGTATTCGTCTTGATAGCGAGCATGGAGTAGCTCATAGAAGGCTGCCTCAACTTCATCTGGATCATCTAAAGAGTAGTGACTAAAATCAACGTTTTCCCCAAATTCTTCTTTTAGTTGCTCTAAGTAATGAGCCAAATTATCCAAGAGTGGATAATCCTCTTCATACATAACTTGTCGATTTTTTTCAAGGATATAGGTCAAAACGGGAACGCTCTTGATTATTTGACGATTCTGATTTACTTGATCCAACACCATAAAGGCCAGATAGGGGTGCTTGAAAAATTCTATCCAAAAATTTAATTGATTTGCTTTTTCAGAATCTTGGAGTATTTCTTGGCAAAATTGGTAAGAATAATAGAATTGTTCCGTGGCTTCTTTTACACTTTCAAGCGAACTACCTTTCTCTTCTGCTATGTCTCTTTTTACCTGCCAATACTTCAGTTTAAAGTAATACCCCCAGTGTCGGAAGTCAGGTATATAGTCTTCCAGCAAGGGAATGAGGATAGAGAATTGTTCCGGTTTGTTAAAAATATAAACATCCATTTCCTCTAAAACGGATTGGACAATGTCCATATCATACTGATACTGATGAAAGAACTGACGCCATAGATGCTCTTGCTCCTCTTGGTTATAGTCGTCGTTTCCAACAATACTTTCAATCGTATTTCGAATCAAATAGGTCGCTTCATTATAACCATTAAAATCAAGAGTAGATTTTGGTGATCCTTCTTGCCTTTTGTCCTCTTCATCACTAAAAGTTTCAAAGTTGAGAGCACTCTTAGCACTTTGTTCAGAATTACCGTTTGACCTCGTTTCCTCATCATAGTCAGTGAAGTCAAGGGTAGACTTTGACTCATCCTCTTCTGCTTTAAAAGTTTCAAAGTTAAAAAAATTGCTAGTTTTATCCGTTGATTGCTGATAGTCACTAAAATCAAGGCTAGGTGTTTCAGACTCCTCTCCCTTAGCTTTTGTTTCTTCAGTTAAGGGTTCAAAGTTGAGACTAGAGTTAGATTTTCCATTAAACTCTTCTTCAAAATTAGCAGTTTCTTGAGACGGACTTGCTTTTTTTAGACTGTTTTCGGGTCTCGCTTTTCTAGACCTCGCATAAGCCAAGGCCTTTTGGTAAGCTTCAACAATTTCTTGGTAAATTTCTGGTTGGTCTTCTGGGTGATAGAGCCGGACCAGTTCAGCATAACGTCTTCTAATCAGCTTGACGTCAGTTGTTGGCTCTATCCCTAAAGTTTCCCATATATTCATATCGTCTCCTCTTCTACAGTCCTCGCTCTAGGAACTCTAGGTAGTTTGAAAATGATTGATAGAGTTTAGGTAGGTGGTACATAGAAGCTTGGTTCACTTCTTCTTCAAATTGTCTAGTTGATGCCATTAATTCATCTCGTCTTCTTCCCAAAAGCATACTATAAAGACGATTTGCTTTCTCCATCAAGAATCGGTAAACCTCTGTTTCTTGAGCATTGATCTTATAACGAGACAACTCTGCTTGCTTAGCCTTAATTTCCTTCTCTGTCAATGTAACACTATCTTGGAGAATGACATGACTAAAGACTTCCTGTGTTGAATCAATTTTGACTTCTACATCCAAAATTCCATTTAAATCATAGGTGAAACGAACTGTGAAACTTTCATTTTCGCGAGTATTCACCGGTACAGGAACTTCTAATTCACCTAAGAACAGGTTTTGCGACGCCTTCATCATCTCACCTTGATAAACCTTTATCTTAACCTGGCTCTGTCCCAATTCAGCAGTATAATACTGCTCAATGCGTGAAGCAGGTAGGGTAGAATTTCGCTCAATAATCGGCGAAAAACGGTCCCCAACTATCTCAATGCCCAGAGTAAAAGGACAAATATCAGACAGCAACAAATCTCGTATCTCACCCTGACGTTCTTTGATTCCTGCTAGGAGGGCACAACCTCTCGCTATCATCCTATCGGGATCATCAGATACCTGAACCATTTGATTGATACAGTAGGATAAAAAGTCCTGAACCAAGCGGAGTTTCGAAGTCCCACCAACAAGAACAAAGTTATCAGATGATACATAGCTGTAACGTGCATCCATCAGGGCACGGTCCAAAACAGCCTTAACACGAGCCAGCAGCGGTTGACAAAGCTCATAAAAGCGCTGGTAGCTCAAGTCTAAAGTGTATTCCTGCTCTTGGTCCATCACTGTCATCTGCACTTCTTCTTTATCATTAAGTTCCAGCTTTGTCTTTTCAGCCTGTACCAGAATTTTGCTATAAAATTCACGGGAAATCGTATCCTTGGTTAATTGATTAGAGACTAAAAATTCCTCTGCAATAGCCGCAGTGAAGTCTTCTCCCCCCAAGCGATTGTCCCCAGCAATCGACACAATTTCGACGATGTTATCAAATAGCTCTACAACTGAAATATCCAGAGTACCACCACCAAAATCGACTACAATAAAAGATTGATCTTCTTGGTTTCCCATGGATCTTTTAGCAAGAGCAGCTGCGGAAGGTTCATTGATAATCCGATCAATCTGAACTCCAGCAAATTTTCCTGCTAGTTTGGTCGCATAGCGTTGAGCATCGTTGAAATAGGCTGGTACACTGACAATAACCTCATCTACCTTCTCACCAAGAAAAGTCTCTGCATCATCTACCAACTTTCTAATAATAAAAGAGCTTAATTCTTCAGCCTTATATGATCAATTTCCTAGGGTCAACTCATGTTTGGTCCCCATAAAACGCTTGAACTGTGAAACGGTCTTGTCTGGGTGGGTCACCAAGCGTTCCTTGGCAATTTTTCCAACTATAATCTCATCATTGTCATCCAAAGCTACAACAGAAGGAGTCAAATACTCACCAAAAGCATTGGGAATCAGCTTGACCTGACCATCTTGATAAACCCCTACCAAAGAATTTGTCGTTCCTAAATCAATACCTACTATCATCTTCTTCTAACTCCAAATCTTTTCAGATATTCCTATTATACAAGAAATATCCTATTTTCTTTGAAAAAATCTGTGATTTGCTCTCTAAAATAGAAAATTATTTAAGGAAAACAAAAAAGTTTCACCTTGCTCCTGCGGTAAAAACCACAAGAGTAAGAATGAAACAGTTTGTTATTATTTACCAAGTTTTGCTTTCGCTGCATCTGCAAGAGCTGTGAAAGCTGTTGCATCGTTAACAGCCAGGTCAGCAAGCATTTTACGGTTCACTTCGATCTCAGCCAATTTCAAACCATGCATC
>CALHBZ010000183.1 GCA_937930605.1 Streptococcus oralis | reverse complement strand
CTGGTGCTTTGGAAACGAAGCTATCTCGAGTCACTCGACCTCTTTCCTTGCCATTTTCAATCGTTACTTCAACAAGCGTGGTCTTCTCACCAACCTTGCCTTCTTGGACAACTTTTCGGGTGCCCTTAGGCAATTGCGGATTTTCGCGTTCGATGGTCTTGAATCCAACTTCTTCAGTTACCACATCCAAGCGTGGCTGCTCAACTACAGGTACTTGAACGCCTTCAGCTGGCGTCACTTGCTCGACTGGTTTACCGATTTCCACGATTTGATCCACTGGTGCTTTGGAAACGAAGCTATCTCGAGTCACTCGGCCTCTTTCCTTGCCATTCTCAATCGTTACTTCAACAAGCGTGGTCTTCTCACCAACCTTGCCTTCTTGGACAACTTTTCGGGTGCCCTTAGGCAATTGCGGATTTTCGCGTTCGATGGTCTTGAAAGCAACCTCTTCAGTTACCACATCCAAGCGCGGCTGTTCAACTACAGGAGCTTGAACGCCTTCAGCTGGTGTCACTTGCTCAACTGGTTTACCGATTTCCACGATTTGATCCACTGGAGCTTTGGAAACGAAGCTATCTCGAGTCACTCGGCCGCTTTCCTTGCCATTCTCAATCGTCACTTCAACAAGCGTGGTTTTCTCACCAACCTTGCCTTCTTGGACAACTTTTCGGGTGCCCTTAGGCAATTGCGGATTTTCGCGTTCGATGGTCTTGAAAGCAACCTCTTCAGTTACCACATCCAAGCGCGGCTGTTCAACTACAGGAGCTTGAACGCCTTCAGCTGGTGTCACTTGCTCAACTGGTTTACCGATTTCCACGATTTGATCCACTGGAGCTTTGGAAACGAAGCTATCTCGAGTCACTCGGCCGCTTTCCTTGCCATTCTCAATCGTCACTTCGACAAGCGTGGTCTTCTCACCAACCTTGCCTTCTTGGACAACTTTTCGAGTGCCCTTAGGCAACTGTGGATTTTCGCGTTCAATAGTCTTGAAAGCAACCTCTTCTGTTACCACATCCAAGCGCGGCTGTTCAACTACAGGGGCTGGAACGCCTTCATCTGGTGTCACTTGCGCGACTGGTTTACCGATTTCCACGATTTGATCCACTGGGGATTTGGAAACGAAGCTATCTCGAGTCACTCGAACACTTTCCTTGCCATTCTCAATCGTCACTTCGACAAGCGTGGTCTTCTCACCAACCTTGCCTTCTTGGACAACTTTTCGAGTGCCCTTAGGCAACTGTGGGTTTTCCCGTTCGATGGTCTTGAAGGAAACCTCTTCAGTTACCACATCCAAGCGTGGTTGTTCAATTACAGGAGCTGGAACGCCTTCATCTGGTGTCGTCTTGTAAACTGGCGGTGTTGGTTGACTTGGATCCGCAACTTTTTTAACTAATTGGATACGGTATTCTTTAACGGTTTGACCATCTTCTGTTATCACACGAACAAGACTTGGAAGCTCATCGCTCTCAGATTGAACTACTGTCACAGTTGCATTGTTTGTTGCAATAGCTTCAATCCTTGGCCTTGTACCTTGATACTCCAGACGGTAATCTGTCTTATCTGCTGCAAAATCAGCCAAGGTTTGACCGTTGACAGTAATGCTTGTTGTTGTCGTTGACTGAAGCGCCTCTGTTGGAGTAACTGCAGAGAATTCTACTAGAGCAATTCCGTTAGTAGTATCCTTGCGCGTCATGCGAGCACGGATAGCTTTTGTTTTAACAGCATCAAAGTTGAAATGAATCATCTTGCCAGCTTTGATTTCACTGTCTGCTGTATAGTTCAACTGCTTCCAATTATTTGGATCGTTGAACGGATGAGCAGCCTGCTCAGAATAGCGTGAAGCCGGATTTGGTTCAGTAAAATCTGGTCCATCATAGTATTCTAAAACTAGTTTTTGTGGTGCATCTGTTCCACCATCTCTGAAGAATTGCATACCTACTTGCGTCACTGTTTCAGCAGCAATTTTACCTTGTTTTTTGAAGAGCACACCAACAGACACTTCTTTACTTGGAGCCTGTCTTGACCAGTTAGTCCAGCGATTGCTTTCGTTAGTCGAACCATCATTGACATAGTGCACCTTGTCTTTTGAAGCTGGATCTGTATCATTTGTTATTGAGGCAAAAGCCAGAGAATCTTGATCATCGTGATTTTGGTTCAAAGCAGCATTACGTCCAGTTTGCTCGCTTACTCGTACTTTAAGCTGGGCTTGCAAATCTGTCCCCTGAATCGTTCCTGTCAGTGTAAAGTTACCTTTGGTTTGAAGCAGACTCTCATCAACTGGATTCCAAGTAACAGCTAAATCTTTCTTCGTCCACTCTGTACCATTTGGATAATAAACAGGTACAGTTGATGGCAAATTGAGTTTATCTCCAACATTCACGACCGTTGATAATGTTTCAGCTGCCACCGGCTTGCCTACTTGCTTACTTTCTTTAACAAAGCGAATGCGGTACTCATCTATGATTTGACCATTTTCAGCCTTGATGAGGACACGAACAGGATCCTTTTCAGTTGCGGCTGGAATGACTGTCGCCAAACCATTATCGCTAACTTCTGCGGTCACTTGATTGCCTGTTTCTTTCTTGACAATCTCATATTCCTTGATAGCACTGTTAAATCCTGGGATAGCTTGTCCATCCACCATAAGCTTAGCTTTTGCGCTTGTCGCCTCTTCAACACTGTTACCCATAACGGTCAGCTCGGTTAAACCAACACCTGAAGTGTTCGCTTTCTTCTTCATACGAATACGGATAGCCGGTGTTTCTACCTTATCAAAGCGGAAAACATTTTCAGAATTAGCACTCAGAGTCTGAGGCGCACGAAGACCGGTTACAGGCTTCCAATTACTTGCTTGGTTGAATGGATGCTGCGCTTCTTTGCGGACATGGTTGACATCTTTTGGTAATTCTGGAAGATCTTTGCCAGCGTAGTATTCAATGACATAGTCCTCTGGTAGGCCAATAGCACCGTCTGTATAAAAATCTGCTTTTAGATTGTCAACGAAGCGTTTGGTCAAGTCGCCTGCATCTCCAAATAGAATACCTGCATAATCTTCTTCATTACCAGTACGCCAGTTGGTCCAACGGTTCTTGGCTCCACTTGGGGTTCTTGAAACATGGGTATCATTTAAAGCGCTAGCACTGTCATCCCCACCAGTATCCGATACAAAGGCTGCTGGAAGTTCTGACCCTGTCCATTGTTTAGAGATATTTTTGTTTTGGACCGTTTGCTCAGACACTCGGATGTGAGCCTTAGTTCTCAAATTGAGTCCCTGAACTGTTCCTGTAACTTCTACTTTCCCAGCTTGAGCTGTGGCATCTGCCGGAACATCATCCCAAGCTACTTCTTTATACTGGACACTGCCATCAGAATGATAAGTACGAACTGTTGCTGGAAGTTTAATCTTCTCACCTTTTGGTACAGCCAATGACACTTCTTCAGCTGTCAAGAATCCTTCAACAGTCACATGAGCTTGCGCTTCAATGTCAGTACCTGCTACTCGCCCCTTAACGGTAAAGCTATGATAGCGATCAACCTTTTCTTGGGAAATCGGCTCCCAAGTAACAGCTACCTTACGTGGCAAACCTTGATTATAAACTGCTAGAACTTCTTGCGGAAGACTTGGCAACTTATGCAAGTCTGTTGATAGCTTAATCGGCCGAAGTTCTGTAATGGTTTTTTCTTGCGCATTTTCAACAATATTTAAGGTCAACTCTTTCGAAGTCAGGGTTTTGTCTCCCTTGGTAAGACGAGCTGAGATATGAGCTGTTCCTTTACGGTAGAGCAAAAGCCTGCCATTTTCCGCTTTTACTTCTGCTCCATCTCCAGACTTAATCGTGAGTTCTACATCATTTTCCGACAGAAGCGCTCTTGTGCCATCCTCATAAACACCTTTGACCTTATATGGTATAGCTTGATCTTCAACCAGATTTTCTGTCTTATCCACTTCAAGTTCGATACCAGTCAAGGCCGGGCTAGCCTCAACAAACTGCAAGCGGTAAACTCGAGTTAGGCGGCCAGACTCATCTGTTACAAAGATAGAAGTTAACTTATCATTACCAGAATCAGCCTGCTGAATAGTTGCTGTCGCTCCACCGGTTGTTGTTGCTGAAACAGTCGGAATAGTTGCACCATAAGCAAGCGGAATACGATAGTAAGTCTTATCTGCACTAAAGTCTGCCAGACTCTTGCCAGCAATCTGAATGCCTGTCACAGCACCTTCTGGTACCTCCTCATCGGATGCTTTAAATCTGGCTGGAATTGAGATATCGGTGTCTTCAATCTTACCTGTAGCCTTTGTTTCACCTTTTTCAGTCTTCAAGGCTTCTGGATTTTCCAAAGTCCATGAGCTGACTTCTGTATCCGAGGTCGATCCATCAGAGAATACCGCAGTAACCGTCTTATCCAAGTCTTCTGTATCAGTATTGACTGGTACCGTCTGTTTTTTCGGTAACCAGGCAACCAAATCTAGTACTTTCACCATCAAGCGAGCTGGTTGCTTCGTCCCTTCTACGCTTCCTGTAACCTCTTTGACACCATGGGACTTAGTCAGGTCATCTGGAGTCTTCCAAGTCACGGACTTATCTTCTGTACTGCCATCGCTATAGACAGCCTTGACTGTCTGTGGAAGCTGTACTTCGTCACCAACCATAGCTGTCGCTTTTGCAGGAAGGAATCCGACTAATTCTTTGACTGATTGGTCTTTTTTCACTGTATAAACAGTTACAGAGTCTGAGCCCAAACCTTCTGAATCAGCGAAGAGGGTGAACTTGCCGGCTGTTTCAGTTGACTTAACGACAACGACACCCTTACCATTAAAGGCTCTTCTCTTCCATGTTCCATCTGCTTGAGCTTTATAACGTTCACGACTAGCCTGCTCACCATTATCCACACCAACAATCTCACCTTGACCATGAAGATTGAAATGCACAAGGTTATTTGCAGTTGGTACGAGATTACCATTAGCATCTACAATTTCATAATGGATATAGGTTAAGTCTTTTCCATCCGCTCCGATAACATGCTCTTCTTTGACAAGACGAACATTGCTTGCTTGCTCAGCCGTTGTCACGGTATCACGGGCAATCTCTTTGCCAGACTCATCTCGAGCAACCGCTACAAGTGTACCCGGTTTATAAGCAACCTTCCACTCCAGATAGAGTTGACCATTTTCACCTTCTTGATAACTTCTGCCATCAGCTATCTGTTTCTTAGCGAAGGTCTTCTTACCAAGTGATTCATTGTTCAAATAAAGTTCAACGCTAGCTGCATTTGAGAAGACGCGAACAGGTACTTTGCCGTCAACCAGCATCTTTCTATCTCGCAAGCTTTGCTCGTCCCAATTCCAGTGTGGAAGCATATGAACCATTGGCTTATCTTTGACTGAACGCCATTGGCTTTGGTAAAGATAGAAGTCATTCTTAGGCAAACCTGCTGTGTCAATAATACCAAAGAAGGAGCTTTTTACTGGTGTTCGGTCCATATTATGCCAAGGAGTAGGCTCACCGATATAGTCAATACCAGTCCATATAAATTGACCTGCATAACCAGCACGATCACGATCAAAGGTCCATGATTGAGTCGCTGTTCGTCCCCAAGCTACCTTGTCATTTCCATAGTCAGACTGCTCATAGTGACGACCAGCACTGTGGTCGTGATTCAAAATCCGTGATGGATCATAATAAGAGCCACGAGTCCGAGTTGCAGAAGAAGTTTCGGATCCATAAATTTTCCAGTCTGGATGAGCTCTACGCACGGCTTCATAATTGTGCTCCCCATAGTTCATTCCTACAACGTCCATGATTTTAGCGATTTCCAGAAAATCTCCAGAAGAACGTTGACTAAATTTGTTTTCACCCATAGTGACATAGCGCTCTTTGTCAATTGCTTTGATAACAGCCTTCAAGCGCTTAGCAGTCGCAATAGAGCGCTCATCACCATTGGCTTCTTCTACTTCATTTCCGAGAGACCACATGATGATGGATGGATTGTTCTTGTCTTTTTCAACCATCATTCTCAAATCAAAGTCAGACCACTTTTCACCTGGTTTAGCATCTGGATGGGTTGCTTCTTGATCAAAGAATCGGCCGTAGTCATAGGTCTTTTTACTATGATACCACGTATCGAATGCTTCTTCCTGTACTAAGAATCCAAGTTCAGCCGCTGCATTCAACAATTGCTCGCTGGCTGGGTTATGGGAAGTACGAATAGCGTTGACTCCCATCTCCTTGAGTAATTTTAGTTTGCGATAGATAGCCTTAGCATTTTCTTCCGAACCTAAGGCTCCATTGTCCTGGTGAATACATACGCCATGGAATTTCATGCGCTCACCATTTAGTGAAAATCCTTCTGCTGCAGTCCAATCAAAGTAGCGATAGCCAAAGGTATCTTCGGTCACATCAACCAACTGATTGTCCTTATAAACCTTAGTCTTCATGACATAGAGCTGAGGTTTATCTGATTTAGTCGTCCATAGAGTAGGACGGTTGACCTGAAGGGTCTGGTCAAATTGTAGCTCCTGATTGGCTCCAAGTTCTTTTATAACAGAACGAACAGCAGCTGAGACAGCCTGGCCTTCTTTGGTAAAGACTTGGTGTTCAACATAAACCTGATGTGCCTTGCTATCTGTATTGACAACTTTGCTTGCAATAACCGTATCAACATCACCCTTTTGTTGCTCCTTTAACTTCGGTGTTGTAATAGTATTGCCGTGCTTGCTGACATGTAGCTTATCTGTCATCTCCAGATGAACATCTCGATAAATACCACTTCCTGAGTACCAACGACTACTTGGTTGTTTATTGGTGACCTGAACTGCAATCGTATTTTTACGACCATCTTTGTAGAGGTAATCTGTAATATCATAAGAAAATTGATTATAGCCGTTTGGATAGTGTCCAACATGTTTCCCATTGACATAGACATGCGAATCCATATAAACCCCATCAAAGGTCAAACGGACATTCTTGTCTTTATTTTCTTCCTCCAGTGTGAAGGTCTTGCGATACCAGGCTACTCCACCATTTAGCTGACCACCTTCGTTGCGAGCTGGAGACGAGTGATCAAAGTCAAAGAAAATACTCCAGTCATGTGGGAGATTGAGCTTTTTCCAGTCCTTCATATCAATATTTTCTTTAGATTGATCTCCGGTAGGGTTGAGCTTAAAGTACCAGTCTTTATTAAAGTTTTGCTTACGAGCCTCAAGTAAGGCTTTCTCTTCTTCGGTAACTGGAGATGTTGTTATCGGTTGTACCTGATTTTGTTCCTTTGAAATCAGCGGTGCTGGCTTTTCTTGTTCTACAGTTCTTAGAGACTGAGATTGGTGTGAGACTTGTTCTGAATTTATCGTATTTTTGTCTTTCTGACTAAAAGAAGAATCTGGCAGAACTGATTCTGAACTTTCTGCCTTTCCATTTTCATTCTTTTTAGAAGGAGTGGGTGTGTCTTCATCTGCCTTCGCTTTGACGAACTGAGCAGTTTCTTCAGTTGCCAAGTTTGTCTTTCCTTCAAGTTGCTCGACCTCACCAGTTTCAATTCCCCCCCTGTCTGAAACTTCCCCTCTAGCTGTTGCTGGACTAGGTGCCTGTACTTCATCAGCCGATGCCAACGATGTACCGAATAATAGTGCTCCAATCATGACAGAGCAAGCACCGATAGCGTATTTTCTAATACTATACTTACATTTCTTTTCCATAAAGAAACCTTCCTATCTGACGTTTTTCGTAAGCGTTTACAACTTTATCCAAAAAATATATTTTGCTTTAAATTTTAAAAATAGAATCATAATAAAACAGACGGAACATACCACACATTAAATTCTTTATGGGGTTATGTTCCGCCCTCAAATCCTAGTTGCAAAGACTAATTTCTATGCATTAGGAATTACGTTGAAAACTACCAACTTTTACTCTTCCCTCTTTTTGATCAGGAACAATCCTGTCAAGGCGGTTAAAAGACCAAGTAAGAAGGCGGAATCTGTTGCTGTTCCAGTATTTGGTAAGACTGCAGTCTCTTTTCTTTCTGGAGTCTGTAGCGGTACATCCGGTTTAGCTTCTTGACTCTGAGGAGAAGCAGGTTTGTTAGTTTGATCTTGTGAAGGAATTTCTGGTTTTTCTTCCTGCACTTGGCTC
>CALHBZ010000182.1 GCA_937930605.1 Streptococcus oralis | reverse complement strand
GAAATAAAGACATTGTCAAAAGGGTCATCGGTATGCCTGGAGATACCATCCGCTACGAAAACGATAAACTTTATATCAACGATAAAGAAACGGACGAACCTTACCTAGCAGACTACCTCCAACAGTTTAAAAACGACAAACTTCAGAGCACTTATTCAGGGAAAGGCTTTGAAGGGGATAAAGGGGTCTATTTTAGAAGCCTTGCTCAGAAGGCTCAGGCCTTTACTGTCGATGTAAATTTCAACACCAGCTTTAGCTTTACAGTACCTGAAGGTGAATACCTCCTCCTTGGAGATGACCGTTTGGTTTCTAGCGACAGTCGCCATGTTGGAACCTTTAAGGCCAGTCAAATCAAAGGGGAAGCCAAATTCCGTTTCTGGCCACTCAACCGTATCGGAATCTTTTAAAACCAGCAACCAGATGCTGTGATAGTCTTTTTGAGTTAGCCTTTTAGGATTAGATTGCAACTTGGTGATATCTTGTACCAAGCCCCAAATCCAAGGAAAGCCTAACTAAGAGCTCTATCCCAGCTCTTTTTCTATCAAAAAGGAAACCTATGGAAGTTTATTTTTCAGGCACCATTGAACGTATTATTTTTGAAAATGTCAGTAATTTTTATCACATCCTCCTCCTAGATATCCAAGATACCAATGCGGAGGACTTTGACGATTTTGAAATCATCGTTACAGGAACCATGGCGGACGTGATTGAGGGCGAAGACTACACTTTTTGGGGGCAAATCGTTCAGCACTCCAAGTATGGTGAACAGCTACAGATCAGTCGTTATGAGCGAGCAAAACCCACTAGCAAAGGCCTAGTCAAGTACTTTTCGAGTAGCCATTTTAAGGGAATTGGACTCAAGACAGCTCAGAAAATCGTTGATACGTATGGCGAAAATACCATAGACGAAATTCTGGAGCATCCTGAAAAGCTGGAAAGTATTGCTGGACTCTCTGCCAAAAACCGTGAAGCTTTTGTCTCCACCCTCCGTCTCAACTATGGGACAGAGATGGTCTTGGCAAAACTGGCCAACTACGGCATTCCTAATAAACTAGCCTTTCAGATTCAAGACTTTTACAAGGATGAAACGCTGGATATTGTCGAAAACTATCCCTACCAGCTGGTTGAGGATATCAAGGGCTTGGGCTTTACCATTGCTGACCAATTAGCTGCTGAACTAGGTATTGAAAGTCAAGCTCCTGAGCGCTTCCGTGCAGGTCTTGTCCACAGTCTCTTTCAAGGCTGTATGGATACGGGTGATACCTATATGGAAGCTCGAGATTTACTGGAACAGACCCTGACTCTCCTCGAGTCTTCCCGTCCCGTGGAACTGGATCCCAGCCAAGTTGCTCAGGAACTCTCCTACCTGATTGAAGAAGACAAGGTTCAGCAGATTGACACTAAAATCTTTGATAATAGCCTCTTTTTCGCTGAAGAAGGCATCCGCAGTCACTTGGTTCGTATCCTTGAAAAAGGAAAGAAACAAAGTCAAGATTTGGAAACCATTCAAAAGCATATCGCTAGTGTTGAGGAAGAACTAGGTATCCAATACGATAGTATCCAAAAGCAAGCTATCTGTGATGCCATCCAGAACAAGGTCTTTATCCTAACAGGTGGTCCTGGTACAGGTAAGACGACTGTTATCAATGGGATTATCGCTGTTTATGCCCTGCTTGAAGCACTCGATCTCAAGAAAAAAAGCAACTTACCTATTATTCTCGCTGCTCCAACTGGTCGAGCGGCTCGGCGCATGAATGAATTGACAGGTTTGCCTAGCGCTACTATACACCGTCATTTGGGAATGACAGGTGACGATGATACCAGCCATCTGGAAGATTATCTGGATGCTGATTTTATCATTGTAGATGAGTTTTCTATGGTGGATACTTGGCTAGCAAATCAACTTTTCTCCAACATCTCTTCTAACAGTAAAATCCTCATCGTGGGAGACAGTGACCAGTTGCCTTCTGTCAGTCCTGGACAGGTCTTAGCTGATCTGCTCCAGATACCTTTGATTCCGCAGACTCGCTTGGAACGAATTTATCGCCAGAGCGAGGAATCAACTATCGTTACCTTGGCTAGCCAGATTCGACAAGGCATCTTGCCAGCTGACTTTACCCAGAAAAAAGCAGACCGCTCCTACTTTGAAATCATGAGTAGCCATATCCCTGCAACCATTGAGAAAATCCTTGGCGCTGCCCTCAGAAGTGGTATTCCGGCTCGTGATATTCAGGTGCTGGCGCCTATGTATCGAGGAACTGCTGGCATTGACGCCATCAACCAACTCATGCAAGACCTACTTAACTCATCACAAAAAGACCAACTCAGTTTTGAAGCTCCCCAGTGCTACTATCGTAAGGGTGATAAGGTCATTCACCTAGTCAACGATGCTGAAGTCAATGTCTTTAACGGAGACCTAGGCTACATCACAGATTTGATTCCTGGAAAATACACCGAGTCTAAACAAGACGAGATTGTCATTGATTTTGATGGCAATGAGATCATCTATCCACGCAATGAATGGTACAAGATCCGCCTGGCCTATGCCATGAGTATTCATAAGTCACAAGGGAGTGAGTTTCCCGTTGTCATCCTGCCCATTACTAGTGCTAGCAAGCGCATGCTGGAACGCAATCTCATCTACACAGCTATCACACGAGCCAAGAGCAAGCTCATCCTACTAGGCGAATTACAGGCCTTTGACTATGCAGTCAAACATATCGGAACTGCCCGTAAGACTTATCTGATTGAACGTTTCAGTGATTTAATTGAAAATAATATTGAAGAAAGTAAACAAGCCTTCTCTGAAACTGCCACAGCAAGTGACTGTGAACAATCCTACATCCTTACCGAGGAAAACTGGTCTAGTATTCCAGCCATGATTGGGATTACAGATGCAGACTTAAAAGAGATTTTTGGAAAATAGAGCAGCAGAAAGCCCACCTGATTAGGTGGGCTTTTTATCTTTTAAGATTATTTTACTGTTGCAGTGCTTGTGATCAATTCAACAGCTTTTTTGATTGCGATATCGTGTTTCAACATATCAGCTGAAAGCAAGTTTTGAACTTGCGCCACTTCCATATTGTAAGTTGTAGCCAATTGTTCGATTTCTTTTTGGATTTCTTCTTCAGTAGCGTCAAATCCTTCAGCTTTGGCAACTGCTTCGATAACAAGGTTAGTTTTAGTACGTGACTCAGCTTCTGCTTCGTATTGTTTGTGAAGGTCTTCTTGAGTAGTTCCAGTGATTTGGAAGTACATGTCAGGGTTGATACCTTGACGTTGCAAGTTTCCAAGGAATTCGTTTACTGAGCGGTGAACTTCTTCGTGGATCATTTCCTCTGGAAGTTCTACGATTTCAGCGTTTTCTACAGCTTTATCAATTGCTGCACCTTCTACTGCATCTTTGTATGCTTCTTCTTTTGCAGCAGCCAATTCCTTACGGTATTTTTCTTTCAATTCAGCAAGTGTTTCAACTTCTTCGTCAATGTCTTTTGCAAGTTCATCGTCAAGAGCTGGAACTTCTTTTGCTTTTACTTCGTGGATAGTTGTTACGAATTTAGCTTCTTTACCTGCAAGATCTTCTGCTTGGTAGTCTTCTGGGAATGTTACGATAACATCAACAGTTTCGCCAGCTGAGTGACCTACCAATTGGTCTTCGAAACCAGGGATGAATTGACCTGATCCAAGTCCAAGTGAGAAGTTTTCACCTTTCCCACCGTCGAACTCAACACCGTCGATAGAACCAACGAAGTCAATCACAACTGTGTCGCCATTTTCAGCAGCGCCTTCTTTGATAACCAATTCAGCCAAGTTGTTGCGTTCACGTTCGATACGTTCTTCAACGTCAGAATCTGTCACTTCTTTTTCTACATCTACTGATACTTCAAGATTTTTGTAGTCGCCCAATTTAACTTCAGGTTTTGTCACGACTTCAGCAGTGATAACCCAGTCTTGACCTTTTTCCATTGAAGTCACATCGATTTTTGGTTGTGCAACGACTTCAAGACCAGCTTCTTTTACTGCAGCCTCATAAGCATTTGGCAAAAGAGCGTTCAACACATCTTGGTAAAGTGTTTCTTCACCAAATTTTTTATCAAAGATAGGACGTGGAAGGTGACCTTTACGGAAACCTGGAACGTTAAGAGTTTTCTTTACTGAGTTGAAGACACGATCCACTTCTGGTTTGATTTGGTCTTGAGAGATTGTGAAAGTCAAGACACCACGGTTTGTTTCTTTGTTTTCAAATGATACAGACATTCTGTCATTTCTCCTTAAAATTTTTTAAATACAGTCTATTATAGCATAAACTACGGTTAATTTTCAAGTAATGAATGCGCTTTTCAATGATGCTAAAGGTACTTGCTTGCTTCCTTGATACTGAGTTCAGCCATTCTTTCCTTGTTTTTTTCGATGAAGCTTGCTACCCATTCCGGATTGGTTTTGGAATAGTCTCTTAGAGCCCAGCCGATGGCTTTATTGATAAAAAATTCGGTCTGGTCCAGATTATTGAGCAGGACCTTTTCCATTAGTTGAACATCCGTCTTCTCTTTTCTTAACAACTGGTGGTCAATAGCAACTCGTCTCAGCCAAATATTATCTGATAGACTCCATTGGAGGATGATTTCTCCCAGTTCTGGCTTGTCATATACCAAACTTCCTACTACTCGGTCTAGGATATCTACTGTGTCCCACCAAGACTTGCTCACGACTAGACGCTCAAGCTTAGGCAAATCGTTCTCCGTCAAATAAGACTGCATAGCTTTCAAATAGTTTGCAGCCACATACTGGTATTCTCTAGCATCCTTTTCCCAGCAAGTGTCTACAAAATCCCAATCGATGACCTTTGTTTTTTTCGCACTTGGAAAGTATTTTTTGTAGAGGGCATTTCTTTCAGGAGCTGCAATACCTAAAAAGGAAAATTGGTGGCGCATATAGGCTTCCATGGGCCCTGCTTTATGCGGATCTTTTGCCGCTTCTAGCTCCTCAAGTATATCTGCAAGACTCATCTAAAAGTCCTCCTGCCCTACCAAGTGGTGTTGAAAGGCATAGACCGCAGCCTGGGTGCGATCGCTGACCTCAAGCTTGGCTAGGATGTTGGATACATGGGTCTTGACCGTCTTGAGGGAGATAAAGAGTTCATCTGCAATGCGCTGATTTTCGTAGCCCTTGGCGATGAGTT
>CALHBZ010000181.1 GCA_937930605.1 Streptococcus oralis | reverse complement strand
GAAAAATATTTGTCGGAAGAAACTGTAAGGAAAGATAAGGATACATATTTATCATCATTGCACTTCAGAAACGAGATATATTTGGAAATGACTAATGATGAAGAAGTATTTAATGAATTTTCTTCATTAATAAAGCAAACATGGAAAAATCTGCAAATAAATCCTCCAAAACTTGACTACTCTTCAGATAATACTTTGGTTTCTTTAGTTGTAGGAGAGAATGATTTTATGACAGAATTAGGGTATGTTGGTAATGGGCTTCAAATGTGGTTACAAATGATGTGGTTTGTTACTAAATCAAAAAACCAAGGTATAACGACGGTTATTTTAGATGAGCCAGATGTGTATATGCACCCCGATTTACAACGAAAATTATTGAAATATGTTCGTAGAAATTTTCAACAAGTGATTATTGCGACTCATTCAATAGAAATTATTTCTGAAGTAGATTCAGAGAATATTTTGAATGTTAGTAATAAAAAGAAAAATTTGAAGTATACGAATCAGTTACTTGCTGTTCAAAAAGTGGTAGATGAAATCGGAAGTATTCAAAATATGTCTTTGTTACGTTTGTTTACGTATAAGAAATTACTATTTCTTGAAGGTGAAGATATGTGGTTTTTGAGGAAGTTTTTTGATAAGGTATATCCTGAAAGTGATTTTTCAATTGATCATATATTTTCTATAAAAATAGATGGTTTTTCGAACTTTAACAAATATTTTAAAGTGGCTGATTTTTTTAAGAGTATTGATGGAAAGATAAGTATTATTGGAATATTAGATAGAGATTATTATCCCGATTCGTACTTGAGTTCAATAAAACAGGATGCAGAAGCAAAAAAAGAAGCGAAAGAGCGTCTAAAGTTACATATTTGGACTAAAAAAGAAATAGAAAATTATCTTTTGATTCCTGAAGTTTTATTTAGAATATCAAAAGGACAAGATAGAGCTAAGTTTTATCAAGAAGTAGGAGATATCTGCGAAACTTTTCGAGAAAAGACATTAGAAAAATTTTATGATAAGATGACTACTTATGGAACAGGGGATGGTAAAGAATTAGATTCTAAGTGGGAAGCATCAAAGCAGTTATCTAAATGTCGGGAATTATTTGATAATCGATGGAAAGTTAGTTTAGAAAATAAGATTTCGATGATTAATGGTAAAGATTTAAAAAGTGAAATTTATAAATTTATTGAGAAAGAGTATCATCAAAGTTGCACAGATAATATTATATTTAAAGAAATAAATAGCGAGGAAGTGCATGAGGATATTAAGAATTTATTTTTAGATATTATTGATGGTATAGAAATATAGGCGTTAAAAGTAGGAGAGCATCATGACCATCACAGGTATTATCGCAGAGTTCAATCCTTTTCATAATGGGCATAAATACCTGCTTGAGCAGGCAGAGGGATTGAAAATCGTTGCCATGTCAGGGAATTTCATGCAGCGTGGAGAGCCTGCTATCGTGGACAAGTGGACTCGGGCCCAGATGGCACTGGAAAATGGCGCAGACTTGGTAGTGGAATTGCCCTTTTTAGTCAGTGTTCAGGCAGCGGATTTCTTTGGCCAAGGGGCTGTGGATATCTTGACTCGATTGGGCATTGATAGGCTGGCTTTTGGGACAGAGGAAGTTCTGGACTACCAGAAAATTGCTGACCTATACACGGAGCAAGGTGCTGAGATGGAGAAATTTGTGGAAAATCTGCCTGACTCTCTCTCCTATCCCCAGAAAACCCAAGCCATGTGGAAGGAATTTGCAGGTCTTGATTTTTCAGGCAATACCCCCAATCATGTCCTTGCTCTTGCCTATGCCAAGGCGGTTGCTGGACGCAACATCAAACTGCATCCGATTCAGCGTCAGGGCGCTGGTTATCATTCTGTGGACAAGGATGTGGACTTTGCCTCGGCGACAGCACTCCGTCAGCACCAGAGGGACAAAGATTTCTTAGAACGCTTTATGCCTTCTGTTACCCTCTTTGAGCAGGCCAGTAAGGTGAGCTGGGATGACTATTATCCCTTACTCCGCTATCAAATCTTGTCAAATCCAGCCCTAACCACCATCTATCAGGTCAATCAAGAAATGGCTGTGCGTATCAAGGATGCCATCAAGACAGCTCAGTCTGTAGAAGAATTGGTCGAGGCAGTTGCGACCAAGCGTTATACCAAGGCGCGTGTCAGACGCCTCTTGACCTATATCTTGGTGCAGGCTAGAGAAAGTGACTTGCCAGAAGGTATCCATGTCCTTGGCTTTACCGAAAAAGGCAGACAACACCTCAAGTCTTTGAAAGGGCAGATCCATCTAGTTAGCCGAATTGGGAAAGAGCCTTGGGATGCTATGACTCAAAAGGCAGACCAGATTTACCAACTAGGGAATTCAAGTATAGCAGAGCAGAATTTTGGACGAGTGCCTATCAAAATCGAAACAAACGAAGTCTACTGAAAGGTGGGCTTTTTTAGAAGATTTTCGAATAAATAGATAGAAAAGAAGAATCTTGTACAAGTTCCTGACAATTTCTTTCTTTTTGTGTATAATAGTGGAAAAGAGGTAAAACGAGGTATGGTTATGGAAGCAGTTCTATATTCAACATTCCGAAATCATTTAAAGGACTACATGAAGAAGGTAAACGATGAATTTGAACCTTTGACGGTGGTCAATAAAAATCCTGATGAGGATATTGTTGTCCTTTCAAAAAGTGAGTGGGATAGTATTCAGGAAACTTTGAGAATTGCTCAGAATAAAGAACTTTCTGACAAGGTCTTGCGAGGAATGTCCCAAGTTCGTGCAGGACGCACTCAGGTCCGTGTGATTGAGGAATGATGGATGTTACTCAAGTTTACAGAAGATGCTTGGGCGGATTATTGCTATTGGCAAACTCAGGACAAGAAGACGTTAAAAAGAATAAACATGCTAATCAAGGATATTCAACGCGATCCATTTACAGGAATTGGGAAACCAGAACCACTCAAGTATGACTATCAAGGAGCTTGGTCACGGCGCAT
>CALHBZ010000180.1 GCA_937930605.1 Streptococcus oralis | reverse complement strand
TCAACATTCATCCAGCCTACCTGCCAGAATTTCCAGGAGCTCATGGGATTGAGGATGCTTGGAATGCTGGTGTTGCTGAGAGCGGCGTGACCATTCACTGGGTGGACTCGGGTGTGGATACAGGAAAGATTATCCAACAAGTCCGTGTGCCGCGACTAGCAAATGATACCATCGAAAGCTTTGAAGCTCGGATTCATGAAGCGGAGTACAAGTTGTATCCAGAGGTGCTGAGAGAGTTAGGAATGATGGATAAATCTCGTATTAACGTAGAAAAGTTAAAATCTTCTCCTTTATTTGCTATATCTTTAGGTGGGAAGGAGTTATCTCATTCTAATTTTTGGGCGTGGTTGATTAACTTAGAAATAGAAAATAAACATCCTTTTGTTGAAATATTCATATCTAATTTTTATGCTAGGGGGTTTGTTTATGATTCTTGTATCCGTGAACAAGGTAACAGAGATATATCTATTTATTACTATGATAGTAATAACGTGGGTAGATGTCATATTGTTGAAAATAAATTAAAATCTTTACCAAGTATAGAACAACTGGAGAAATACGAAAATAATTTTAGTAGTAAAAAATTTATATTTGATGCAGGTACAATTACTGGTATACAAAAAGTTATTGAAGAAACAAATACTTGGAAGTTTTTATCTTATAGTGATATTTCTAGTCGTATAAAATATATTCTCGAGGGAATTGATACTTTAAATGAAGTAAGTCGAGACATTATTACATTATATACTAATGACATTTCATGTTTGAGTGACTTATTGATTAGAGAGATAGAAGATAGTTGTCAAGAATATTACTTCTTGTGTAAACCATATTTGGAAGAGATTAAATTTAATGATGTAGTTTTGAAATATCATGCTAATAAGTTTAAAAATAAGTTGGAAGATTTTTTGAGGGAAAATACTAATTCATTAATTTCAAAATGGGGATTGCCTAAAGTTGGAATTTCATTTCATAATAAAAAATCTACTATAAGTATATCTTATAATCAAAAAGAAAAAGGAGTAGACATTGGATTTATCGGTATTCAACTTGAAGGGAAACAATTTCGATTGCATTGTGGACCAAATATAAATAGTTCAAAATTTAGTAATAATGAATATCTTTTTAAAGAAATGCTTAAATTGCAATATTTAGAAACATTTACTAATAAACAGATTAGACAGAAAACAACATCTATGACAAAAAAGTTTTGTAAATACGGGATTCACATATATCAATATTGGAATATAGAGGATACATCTTATCAATTTTTATTTGAAAATATTATGCTAGAACTAGTAAAAGCAAAGAAACTAATTGATAATGGTTTAGATTTTAGATAAAGGAGAAATAATGACTAAACGCGCCTTAATCAGCGTCTCAGATAAAGCGGGCATTGTTGAATTTGCCCAAGAACTCAAAAAACTTGGTTGGGATATCATCTCGACAGGTGGTACCAAGGTTGCCCTTGACAATGCTGGGGTGGGCACAATTGCTATCGATGATGTGACTGGTTTTCCAGAAATGATGGACGGTCGTGTCAAGACCCTTCATCCAAATATCCACGGGGGTCTTTTGGCTCGTCGTGACTTGGATAGCCACTTGGAAGCGGCTAAGGATAATCATATCGAATTGATCGACCTTGTTGTGGTCAACCTTTATCCATTCAAGGAAACGATTCTCAAACCAGACGTGACTTACGCTGATGCGGTGGAGAATATCGATATCGGTGGTCCATCAATGCTTCGTTCAGCAGCGAAGAATCACGCCAGCGTAACCGTTGTGGTGGATCCTGCGGACTATGTTGTGGTGCTTAACGAATTGTCGGCCAACGGCGAAACAAGTTACGAAACTCGCCAATGTTTAGCGGCTAAGGTTTTCCGTCACACAGCAGCTTATGATGCCTTGATTGCAGAATATTTTACAGCTCAAGTGGGTGAAACAAAACCTGAAAAACTGACCTTGACTTATGACCTCAAACAAGCCATGCGTTACGGTGAAAATCCTCAGCAGGATGCGGACTTCTACCAAAAAGCCTTGCCGACAGACTACTCCATCGCTTCAGCGAAACAGCTTAACGGGAAGGAATTGTCCTTTAACAATATCCGTGATGCGGATGCAGCCATTCGTATTATTCGTGACTTCAAAGATCGTCCAACCGTTGTGGCGCTCAAACACATGAACCCATGTGGTATTGGTCAGGCTGATGACATCGAAATTGCTTGGGACTACGCTTATGAGTCAGACCCAGTGTCTATCTTCGGTGGGATTGTCGTTCTCAACCGTGAGGTGGATGCTGCGACAGCTGAGAAGATGCATGGTGTTTTCCTTGAAATCATCATCGCGCCAAGCTATACGGATGAAGCGCTAGCTATTTTGACCAACAAAAAGAAAAACTTGCGCATTCTAGAATTACCATTTGATGCCCAAGACGCTAGCGAAGTGGAAGCAGAATATACAGGTGTAGTCGGTGGACTTCTCTTGCAAAACCAAGACGTGGTCAAAGAAAGCCCAGCTGACTGGCAAGTGGTGACTAAACGCCAACCAACTGAGACAGAAGCGACTGCACTTGAGTTCGCTTGGAAGGCTATCAAGTACGTCAAATCAAATGGAATCATTGTGACCAACGACCACATGACACTTGGTGTTGGCCCAGGTCAAACCAACCGTGTGGCTTCTGTTCGCATCGCCATTGACCAAGCCAAAGACCGTCTTGACGGCGCAGTTCTTGCTTCAGATGCCTTCTTCCCATTTGCCGATAACGTGGAAGAAATCGCCAAAGCAGGTATCAAGGCCATCATCCAGCCAGGAGGCTCAGTCCGTGATCAAGAATCCATCGAAGCAGCGGACAAATACGACTTGACCATGGTCTTCACAGGAGTGAGACATTTTAGACATTAAGAAGACAAAAGGGAAGAAAACAGTTTCTTTCCTTTTTTTAGCTTAAAACACTAAGTGAAACAAGATTAAAACGAACGTTTGTGATATAATGTTAGTAAATAATTCGCAAAAGAGGTTGAGAAATGAAGTTGTTAGTTGTCGGTTCGGGTGGTCGTGAGCATGCCATTGCTAAGAAGTTACTTGAATCAAAAGACGTTGAAAAAGTCTTTGTAGCTCCTGGGAATGACGGAATGACTTTGGATGGTCTGGAATTGGTAAATATCTCTATTTCCGAACATTCTAAATTGATTGAGTTTGCAAAGGGCAACGATATAGCTTGGACCTTCATTGGGCCAGATGATGCCCTTGCTGCTGGGATTGTAGATGATTTTAACCAAGCTGGTCTCAAAGCCTTTGGTCCGACAAGATTAGCTGCGGAGCTGGAGTGGTCCAAGGATTTTGCCAAGGAAATCATGGTCAAATACGGCGTTCCGACAGCAGTCTATGGCACATTTTCTGACTTTGAGGAGGCCAAGGCTTATATCAAGGAGAAAGGCGCTCCTATCGTTGTCAAGGCAGATGGTTTGGCACTTGGGAAGGGTGTCGTCGTTGCGGAGACGGTTGAGCAAGCAGTCGAAGCTGCTCATGAGATGCTTTTGGACAATAAATTTGGTGACTCAGGTGCGCGTGTGGTTATCGAGGAATTCCTTGACGGAGAAGAGTTCTCTCTCTTTGCCTTTGTCAATGGGGACAAGTTCTACATCATGCCGACGGCTCAGGACCATAAACGTGCCTATGACGGCGACAAGGGTCCTAACACGGGCGGTATGGGAGCTTATGCGCCAGTTCCTCACTTGCCACAGAGCGTGGTTGACACAGCGGTTGACACTATTGTCAAGCCAGTTCTTGAAGGTATGATCAAAGAAGGTCGCCCGTATCTTGGTGTCCTTTACGCAGGGCTAATCTTGACAGCTGACGGACCCAAAGTCATCGAGTTTAACGCTCGGTTCGGAGATCCTGAAACTCAAATCATCTTGCCTCGTTTGACATCTGACTTTGCACAAAATATCACTGACATTTTGAAAGGCAAAGAGCCAGCTATCACTTGGACGGATAAGGGTGTGACTCTGGGTGTGGTTGTCGCATCAAACGGCTACCCGCTAGACTACGAAAAAGGCGTTGAATTGCCAGCTAAGACAGAAGGCGACATCATCACCTACTATGCCGGGGCTAAGTTTGCGGAAAATAGCAGAGCACTGCTCTCAAACGGCGGACGTGTCTATATGCTCGTAACCACAGCAGACACCGTCAAAGAAGCCCAAAACACTATCTATCAAGAACTCGCCCAACAAAAAACAGAAGGCCTCTTT
>CALHBZ010000179.1 GCA_937930605.1 Streptococcus oralis | reverse complement strand
CTCGACTGCTTGGGCCAACCCTTCGTCCGTCATGGCGTCAATATCAGAACCCAACAAGATTTGATCAACGTCTAAACCAACTTTTTCGCATACCGCTTGGGTTACCTTCTCATTATCCCCCGTCAGGATCTTGGTTTGAACACCATGCTCCAGCAAAGCTTGGATAGCAGGTGCTGCTGATGGTTTTGGTGGATCTAGAAAGGCAAGATATCCTGTTAGAATCATCTCTTTTTCATCTTCAACAGAGTAAGCAAAACCTTCTTTGAGGCCTGTTTTATAGGCAACTCCCAAGACTCGCAAACCCTGTTGATTGAGTTGGTCTACTTCTTTTAAGATTTCCACTCGGATATCATCTGTCAGAGGACTAATATGGCCTTGATATTCCACTTGGGTTGAAATCGCAAGCATCTCCTCTAGGGCACCCTTGGTTACCAAACTAACAACTTCGTTTTCATCCTTGACGATGACACTCATCCGTCTGCGTTCAAAGTCAAATGGAAGTTCATCTATTTTTTGGAAGCTAGTATCCAAATTTTGTAGAATAGCGTGTTCTTTAGCTTCTTTTTCAGTTCTACTGATAATGGCACGGTCCATTAAATTTTTCAATCCCGTTTGAAAATAGGAATTGAGATAAGCACGTCTCAACACAGACAAATCCAAATCCCCATGTATATCCAAAGGATATTCAAGGACAATTTCGTCTTGGGTAAGGGTTCCTGTTTTATCCGTGCATAGGATATCAATAGCACCTAGGTCTTGAATGGCATTGAGTTTTTTTATGACGACTTTTTCCTTGGCCATGATAATGGAGCCTTTAGCTAGACTGGCCGTAATAATCATGGGAAGCATCTCAGGTGTGAGCCCGACGCCCACACTCAAGGCAAATACGCCAGCTTCTAACCAATCTCCATCTGTCAAACCGTTGGAAAGAAATACGATGGGGACCATAACTAACATCAAACGAATTAAGAGCCAGGAGATGCTGTTCATCTCCCGCTCAAAAGAGGTCTGCTCATCATAGGTATTGAGGGTCTGCTCGATTTCTCCCATCATAGTGTCATCACCGACCGCTAGAATCAAAGCCTTGGCACTTCCTGATATCACGTTAGTTCCCATGAAAGCAAGCGCTTCTGCTTCTAGCAAGCTGTCAAAATTTGACTGACTCATTTTTGACAAGGTCAGTTTTTCAACTGAATCACTTTCGCCTGTCAAGCCAGACTGTTGGACAAAGAAATCGCGTGATTCAATCAAAAGGAGGTCAGCTGGAATCATATCCCCTGCACTCAACTTGACCATATCTCCAACGACCAAATCCTCAATTGCAATCTCTAAACTCTGTCCTTCGCGAATAACCGTAGCTGTGTTCACAATCATTTTTGAAAGGTTGGTCGCGGCTTTGTCGCTCCGTAATTCTTGGACAAAGCGTATGCCACCAGAGATTAGAACGAGAACAACGATAATGATAGAGGTTGTCGGATCTTCTTGTCCAGGCTTCGCCAACCAGACATTGGTCACCATGGAAATCATTGCAATGACCAGCAGGATGATTGTAAATGGATTGATAATAGATTCGTAAATCTTTTTGAGGATACTGTCTTCTTGACCCTTGGTGATGGTGTTTTCGCCATATAGGTCACGATTTTTCTCCACCTGCTCCTCAGTCAAGCCTGTTAGACTTGTCTTGTACAAAGATAGAGTTTCTTTTAGAGGTGTGTGAATAGCTGTTGCTAATCTTTCTTTTGTAGTTTTCATTGGTTTCTCCTATATGTATGAATGATGTGTTTCATACACAGAGACCAATCACTTTATAAGGGCAAAACGACACAAATCAGCGATTGGCTGTGTATGTGCGGTTCTGGGTGATCGTCAATTTGCATCGTCTGTCTCCTTTCCTTGTTCTAAAACAGTAGAAAATCCCACCATAAAATGGCAGGATTAAAAAACTAATTATCTGTTTTTCGTTCAAGCTTTAACTCCATAGGGCAATGAAATGAGCTTAGTCTTGGCCTTCGCGACCAGGACTGTTGACCAACGAGTAGTGTCTCCACTGCTTTGCGGTAGTCATCCGTATCCCTATGGTAGCCTCACCTACCGTTTTCGTCTATCAGTATAAACCTTTAAAATATAAAAGTCAACGATTTATCTCATTTTTTAGATAACAATCAATTCTTTCGGAGCTAGAGTCAATAATTCACAGCCCGTCTCTGTAATCAAGATATCATCCTCGATACGCACCCCGTATTTGCCTTCGATATAGATACCCGGCTCATCAGTCAAGACCATACCAGATTTAATGACTTCTTTGGAAGTTTGGCTAAAGTAGGGTTCTTCGTGGATATCGAGGCCGATACCGTGTCCGATACCGTGAGTAAAGTAGTCGCCATAGCCTGCTTCTACGATAATATCACGAGGAATTTTGTCAAAGTCGCGGAAACCTAGCCCCGCCTTAGCCTGGTCAATCAGGGCTTGATTGCTGCGCAGGACAATATCATAAATCTCCCGCTCTTCATCTGTCACCTGCCCCACATGAACAGTCCGCGTCA
>CALHBZ010000178.1 GCA_937930605.1 Streptococcus oralis | reverse complement strand
ATTTTGCAGATATCTCAGCGACAGTTGCGGATAACTTTGGTGTTGAAACTGCCATGATTGGGGAAAGTTTCTTAGATAAATTGGTGTAAGATGACGCGATATGCTTTACTTGTTCGGGGCATTAATGTCGGTGGGAAAAATAAAGTTGTCATGGCGCAACTTCGTCAAGAACTGACAGAGTTGGGACTGGAAAAGGTTGAGACCTACATCAACAGTGGCAATATTTTCTTTACTTCTACAGCTCCCAAAGCCCAATTGGTTGAAAAGTTAAAGGCTTTCTTTGAAGTCCATTATCCATTTATTCAGAGCTTTTCTTTACTGAGTCAGGATGATTATGAAGAAGAGCTGAATAATCTTCCTGATTGGTGGACCAAAGATTTGGCACGAAAGGATGTCCTCTTTTACACAGAGGGCTTGGATGTGGCTCAAGTGATCGAGAAAGTGAACAGTTTGGAACTGGAAGATGAAGTCGTTCATTTTGGAAGACTTGGGATTTTCTGGGGGAAATTCTCTGAAGAATCCTACTATGCAACTGCCTATCATAAGTACTTGCTCAAGATGCCTTTTTATCGCAACATCACCATTCGCAATGCTAAAACTTTTGACAAAATCGGTCAAATGCTAAAAAATTAATAAAGGAGACACAATGACGTTTTTAAATAAGATCAAGGAAACAGCTGCCTTCCTGAAATACAAGGGAATCCAAGCACCTGAGTTCGGTCTAATCCTTGGATCAGGTCTGGGAGAATTGGCAGAAGAAATCGAAAATCCAGTTGTAGTAGACTATGCAGATATTCCAAACTGGGGCCGTTCGACAGTAGTCGGACACGCTGGTAAATTGGTATATGGAGAACTTGCAGGTCGCAAGGTCTTGGCTCTTCAAGGTCGTTTCCATTTCTACGAAGGAAATCCTCTTGAAGTCGTGACTTTCCCAGTGCGTGTGATGAAAGTTCTCGGATGTGAAGGTGTCATTGTAACCAATGCTGCAGGAGGTATCGGCTACGGTCCTGGTACTTTGATGGCTATCTCAGACCATATCAATATGACGGGGCAAAACCCATTGATGGGTGAAAATTTGGATGATTTTGGTCCACGTTTCCCGGATATGTCTAAAGCCTACACTCCAGAATATCGTGCTACTGCCCATGAAGTGGCCAAAAAACTTGGTATCAAGCTAGATGAAGGTGTCTATATTGGTGTAACAGGTCCGACTTATGAAACCCCAGCAGAAATTCGTGCCTATAAGACATTGGGAGCAGATGCAGTTGGTATGTCTACTGTTCCTGAAGT
>CALHBZ010000177.1 GCA_937930605.1 Streptococcus oralis | reverse complement strand
CCTCTTCTTGACTATCAGGATTGTCGTCAAAATTCTTAGTAACAGATAGGAACTCTTCGATATTTTCAACCCGAGCCTTGCTTTCCAAGGTTGCTTGGGCATTAAGAATATCCACGTAGCCTGTTTTTTCCAGAACCGCTTCGACCAACTCTGTAATGGTTAATTGGTCCAGTTGCTCCCGCAAATCCAGAATCATATTGGCAAAATCCCAGATAGATTGGGCTGCTTTCCCTTTGATACCAGACAACATGATATTGGCGGAAGCATCCAGCATGGACATTTCTTGCATATTCGCAAAATCCCGAATTTTCTCTACCGTTCCTGGTCCGACACCACGCTTAGGCTCATTGACCACGCGCTCATAACTGATATTATCGCTAGGATTGGCGATGAGGTTGAGATAAGCGATAATATCACGAATTTCCTTACGGCTGTAGAACTTGGTCCCTCCAACCATGGTATAAGGAATATTGGACTTGAGCAGGGCTTCCTCAATAGTACGGGATTGCGCATTAGTTCGATAAAGAACTGCAAAGTCTTTGTGAAGGAAGTTTTGGCTGCGACCGAGTTCATCAATGATTTTGGCTACAAAAACAGCCTCGTCTTGTTCATCGTTAGCTCGGTAGTAGACGATTTGTTCCCCATCAGCATTCTGGGTCCAGAGATTCTTAGGACGGCGGTTTTTATTGTTTTTAATGACATCATTGGCGGCTTGAAGAATGGTTTTAGTTGAACGGTAATTTTCCTCTAACAAAACAACCTTAGCTTGAGGATAATCTTTCTCGAAATCCAAGATATTCTGCATATCAGCTCCACGCCAACCGTAGATAGACTGGTCCGCATCACCGACCACGCAGACGTTTTTAAAGCGTGAAGCTAAGAGTTTGACCAGTTGGTACTGGGCATGGTTGGTATCTTGGTACTCATCAACGTGGATGTATTGGAACTTCTGCTGGTAGTAGGTCAAGACATCAGGATTTTGATCAAAGAGACGCAAAGTCAACATAATCAAATCATCAAAGTCAACAGACTCAGACTGACGAAGCTCTTTCTGATAAGCTGTGTAACACTGAGCCACGATGTGTGTGTACATATCGCCAGCTTGGGAAGCATAAGCCACATCATCAATCAAGTCATTCTTAGCATTGGAAATGCTTCCCAAGATTGTCCGTTCATTCCATTTTTTCGGATCCAAGTTCAACTGTTTGAGAATGCGTTTCATGAGAGTTCGTTGCTCTCCTGGATCCACTATAGTAAAATTACGATTGTAGCC
>CALHBZ010000176.1 GCA_937930605.1 Streptococcus oralis | reverse complement strand
ATCCACAGCACTATCCAGTAGATTTGGCGCGTGATATTTGGCAAGATAAGATGGATTTGATTGATAAGATGCGCAAGGAAGCCCTTGGCGAAGGAGAAGAAGAATGAGTTTGCAAGAGACCATTATCCAACAACTAGGTGTCAAGCCAGTGATTGACGCCCAGGAAGAAATCCGTCGTTCCATTGATTTCTTAAAGAGATACTTGAAAAAACATCCCTTCCTTAAAAGTTTTGTACTAGGAATTTCTGGAGGACAGGACTCGACTTTAGCGGGGCGCTTGGCACAATTAGCTATGGAAGAAATGCGAGCAGAAACTGGTGATGATAGCTACAAATTTATTGCTGTCCGCCTACCTTATGGAGTCCAAGCTGACAAAGAGGATGCCCAAAAAGCCCTTGCTTTCATCCAACCAGACGTCAGTTTAGTGGTGAATATAAAAGATTCTGTTGATGCCATGGCCTTAGCAGTAGAAGCTACAGGCAGTCCAATGACGGATTTTAATAAAGGAAATATCAAGGCTCGTAGTCGTATGATTGCCCAATATGCGCTAGCAGGAGCACATAGCGGAGCGGTCATTGGAACAGACCATGCAGCTGAAAATATCACAGGTTTCTTTACTAAGTTTGGTGACGGTGGTGCGGACATTCTCCCTCTTTACCGACTCAATAAACGCCAAGGAAAACAACTATTGAAAGAACTTGGAGCAGATCCTGCCCTCTATGAAAAAGTACCCATCGCAGACCTTGAAGAAGATAAGCCAGGCTTGGCTGACGAAGTCGCTCTCGGAGTCACTTATGCAGAGATTGATGACTACCTAGAAGGCAAAACAATCAGCCCAGAAGCCCAAGCGATTATTGAAAACTGGTGGCATAAAGGCCAACACAAACGTCACCTACCCATCACCGTCTTTGATGACTTTTGGGAGTAAAAACCTCCAGTGGAGGTTTTTAGCCTCTCACCTTGAAATAAAAAAGTGAGAGTTAGTCCAGTGGACCTTTTTAGCTTGAGCCTTAAGCTTAGAAAGCGAGGTAACATCATGAAAGCAATCGGTACGCAAACGTTGCAGACGAAACGATTGATTTTGAGAAGATTTGTGGAAAGTGATGCAGAAGCTATGTTTGAAAATTGGGCTTCGTCTGCTGAGAATCTGACCTATGTCACCTGGGATCCCCATCCTGATGTCGATGTGACTCGAAACTCAATTCGCAATTGGGTTGCCTCTTATGCCAATCCCAACTATTACAAATGGGCGATTTGCCTCAAGGAAAACCCAGAGCAAGTGATAGGTGATATCAGCATCATTGCAATGGATGAGAATGATTCTTCTTGTGAAATTGGCTATATTTTAGGACAAAACTATTGGGGGCGTGGTATGATGACGGAGGCCTTGAACGCTGTCTTAGACTTCGGTTTTACTCAAGCAGGCTTTCAAAAGGTCAGAGCACGTTATGCCAGTCTTAACCCAGCTTCAGGTCGCGTTATGGAAAAATCGGGAATGTCCTATCTAAAAACTATTGCCAATGGTGTGGAGAGAAAAGACTACGTTGCGGACCTTATTTATTACCAGATAAGCAGAGAAGAGTAGTGAATTTTCTTTTCTGTTTTTATCAAAGTCAGACCTTGTCTGGCTTTTTTTTCGTAAGATTTCTAAATAAGCTGATTAAATTCCTATTTTTCCCTATCATTGTCCCTGTTTTTTCTTAGAGTTGGGAATTATAATAGACTTATCAAAAGAAAGAAGGGTGAAAAGATATGGACAATGTATTCTTTTTTATCAGTGTTTTTCTTGCTGGAATTCTTTCCTTCTTTTCTCCTTGTATCTTACCCTTGTTACCGGTCTATGCAGGGGTCTTGTTGGATGATAAAGATGGTGCTCAGGCTTCTAGCGGCAAATTTTCAATTTCAGTTGTCAGTTTATTGCGAACTCTGGCTTTTATAGCGGGGATTTCCTTTATCTTTATCCTACTGGGTTATGGAGCTGGCTTTTTAGGAAATCTTTTGTATGCCTCTTGGTTTCAGTATGTGACGGGTGCGGTTATCATTCTCTTGGGCTTGCACCAGATGGAGGTCTTACATTTTCAGGGACTATACAAGGAAAGAAGGCTACAATTAAAGAGACAGGGGCAAAAGGGTAACGGATATAGTCAGACATTTTTACTGGGGTTGACCTTTAGTTTTGCTTGGACTCCATGTGTAGGGCCAGTTCTGGGATCTGTTTTAGCCTTGGCGGCTTCAGGTGGTTCAGGAGCTTGGCAGGGTGCTGGTTTCATGTTGGTTTACACGCTGGGTTTAGCGCTACCATTTTTGGTTCTAGCCCTAGCATCCAGCTATGTTTTGAAACATTTCCGAAAACTCCATCCTTACCTCGGAACTCTCAAAAAAGTGGGTGGTTTCCTCATTATCCTGATGGGAATCTTGGTGCTTTTGGGAAATGCTTCTATTTTGACAAGATTATTTGAATAGAGAGGAAGAAGAAATGAAAAAATGGCAAACATGCCTCCTTGGAGTAGGTTCAATCTGTTGCTTGACAGCCTGTTCGGCTAAAAATATGTCAGACGAATCTACTATGAAGGAACAAACAAAAACAGAACAAGTCAGTTCGCAAACTGCGACTAAAGGTCAGGCGGTTGCTGATTTTGAACTGATGGGAGTAGATGGCAAGACCTACCGCTTGTCTGATTACAAGGGCAAAAAAGTCTATCTCAAATTCTGGGCTTCTTGGTGTTCCATCTGTCTAGCCAGCCTTCCAGATACGGATGAAATCGCGAAAGAAGCTGGTGATGACTATGTTGTCTTGACAGTGGTGTCTCCTGGACACAAGGGGGAACAAGCAGAAGAGGCCTTCAAAAACTGGTACAAGGGCCTGGATTATAAACATTTACCGGTTTTAATTGATCCGTCAGGCAAACTTTTGGAAAGTTATGGTGTTCGTTCTTACCCTACTCAAGCCTTTATAGACAAGGAAGGCAAGTTGGTCAAAACGCAACCAGGTTTTATGGATAAGGATATGATTTTAAAAGCATTAAAGGAAATGGGGTAGAGAAAGGCTATGAATGATAAAGTAAAACTTTTTGTCTTGGCAGGGGTCATTCTCCTAGCCATAACCGGTCTTTATTTTCTATTGATGCGAAATGCAGGGCAGACAGATACGTCGCAAATTGAGAAAGCGTCAGTTAGCCAAGGAGGAAAAACAGTGAAAAAAACAGAAATTAGTAAAGACGCAGACTTGCACGAGATTTACCTAGCTGGGGGATGTTTCTGGGGAGTGGAGGAATACTTCTCTCGCGTTCCCGGAGTGACAGATGCCGTTTCAGGCTATGCAAATGGTAGAGGGGAAACAACCAAGTATGAATTGATTAACCAAACAGGACATGCGGAAACCGTCCATGTCACTTACGATGCAAACCAAATTTCCCTCAAGGAGATCCTGCTTCATTACTTCCGTATTATCAATCCAACCAGCAAAAATAAACAAGGAAATGATGTAGGGACCCAGTATCGTACCGGCGTTTATTACACAGATGACAAGGATTTGGAAGTAATCAACCAAGTCTTTGATGAAGTTGCTAAAAAATATGACCAACCTCTGGCAGTTGAAAAGGAAAACTTGAAGAATTTTGTAGTGGCTGAGGATTACCACCAAGACTACCTCAAGAAAAATCCAAATGGCTACTGTCATATCAATGTCAATCAGGCTGCCTACCCCGTCATCGATGCCAGTAAATATCCTAAACCAAGTGATGAGGAATTGAAAAAGAACTTGTCACCTGAGGAGTATGCAGTTACCCAGAAAAATCAAACAGAACGAGCTTTTTCAAACCGCTACTGGGATAAATTTGAATCTGGTATCTATGTGGATGTGGCAACTGGCGAACCCCTCTTTTCATCAAAGGACAAGTTTGAGTCTGGTTGTGGCTGGCCTAGTTTCACCCAACCAATCAGTCCAGATGTTGCCACTTACAAGGAAGATAAGTCTTACAATATGACACGCATGGAAGTAAGAAGTCGAGTTGGAGATTCTCACCTTGGACATGTCTTTACGGATGGACCACAGGATAAGGGGGGCTTGCGCTACTGTATCAATAGTCTTTCTATCCGCTTTATTCCCAAAGACCAAATGGCAGAAAAAGGCTATGCTTATTTACTAGATTATGTTGATTAAGAAGTCTTTCCTAAGCACTTAGAGGAGAATTTTGCTATACTGATACTAGTAAGTGACAAAGGAGCAGAGCATGACCTACACAATCTTAATCGTAGAAGATGAGTATCTGGTAAGACAAGGTTTGACCAAGCTGGTCGATGTAGCAGCCTACGATATGGAAATCATCGGTCAGGCTGAAAATGGAAGACAGGCTTGGGAATTGATTCAACAACAAGTGCCGGATATCATTTTAACCGATATCAACATGCCTCAGCTAAATGGCATCCAGTTGGCCAGTCTGGTACGAGAAACCTATCCACAAGTGCATTTGGTTTTTTTGACGGGTTACGATGATTTTGATTATGCCTTGTCTGCCGTCAAACTCGGTGTAGATGACTACCTGCTCAAGCCCTTTTCTCGTCAGGATATTGAGGACATGTTGGGAAAAATCAAGCAAAAGCTAGACAAAGAAGAGAAGGAAGAGCAGTTACAAGATTTATTAACCGATAAGTTTGAGGGAAATCTGGCCCAGAAGATCCAGTCCCATCTAGCTGACAGTCAGTTTAGTTTGAAGTCTTTGGCCAGTGACTTGGGCTTTAGTCCGACTTATCTGAGTTCCTTGATTAAGAAAGAGTTGGGCCTACCTTTTCAGGATTATTTGGTGAGAGAGCGTGTCAAACAAGCCAAGCTCTTGCTTCTGACCACAGATTTAAAGATTTATGAGATTGCAGAAAAGGTTGGTTTTGAAGATATGAACTACTTTACCCAACGTTTTAAACAGATTGCAGGTGTGACACCTCGTCAGTTTAAGAAGGGAGAAGGTCGATGAAGCGTTCTTCTCTCCTAGTCAGAATGGTTATTTCCATCTTTCTGGTCTTTCTCATTCTCCTAGCTTTGGTTGGGACTTTCTACTATCACTCTAGTTCTTCAGCTATTGAGGCTACCATTGAAGGCAATAGCCAAACGACTATCAGTCAGGCTAGCCACTTTATCCAGTCTTATATCAAAAAATTAGAAACAACCTCGACTAGTTTGACCCAGCAGACGGATGTCCTAGACTATGCTGAGAATCCCAGTCAAGATAAGGTCGAGGGAATCCGAAATCTGTTTTTGACCATCTTAAAGGCAGACCAGGACTTGAAAACGGTTGTGCTGGTGACCAAATCCGGTCAGGTCATTTCTACAGATAGTAGTGTGCAGATGAAAACTTCCTCAGATATGATGGCTGAGGACTGGTACCAAAAGGCCATTCATCAGGGGGCTAAGCCCGTTTTGACGCCAGCTCGTAAATCAGACAGCCAGTGGGTTATTTCTGTCACTCAAGAACTTGTTGATGCAAAGGGAGCCAATCTGGGAGTGATTCGTTTGGACATTTCCTACGAAACTCTGGAAGCCTATCTCAACCAACTCCAGTTGGGTCAGCAAGGCTTTGCCTTTATCATCAATGAAAACCATGAATTTGTCTACCATCCTCAACACACAGTTTATAGCTCATCTAGCGAAATGGAGGCCATGAAACCCTATATTGAGACAGGGAAGGGTTATACTCCAGACCACCAATCCTATGTCAGTCAGGAAAAGATTGCAGGAACTGATTGGACGGTCCTTGGCGTATCTTCACTGGAAAAGTTAGCCCAGGTTCGGAGTCAACTCATGTGGACCTTGTTTGGGGCTAGTGTCACATCTCTTCTTGCCTGTCTCTGTTTGGTATGGTTCAGTCTCAAGCGTTGGATTGCCCCTTTGAAGGACCTGAGAGATACCATGCTGGAAATTGCTTCTGGTAATCAGAATCTTCGTGCCAAGGAAGCTGGCGCCTATGAATTGAGAGAAGTGACTCGCCAATTTAATGCCATGTTGGATCAGGTTGATCAGCTGATGGCAGATGTTCGCAGACAGGAAGAAACGACCCGTCAGTATGAACTTCGAGCCTTGTCGAGCCAGATTAACCCCCATTTCCTCTATAATACCTTAGACACTATCATCTGGATGGCTGAATTTCAGGACAGTCAGCGAGTGGTTCAGGTAACCAAATCCTTGGCGACCTATTTCCGCTTGGCTCTCAATCAAGGGAAGGACTTGATTTGCCTGTCTGATGAAATCAATCATGTCCGCCAGTACCTCTTTATCCAGAAACAACGCTATGGCGATAAGCTAGACTATGAGATTGATGAAAATCCTGCCTTTGATAACCTAGTCTTACCCAAGTTGGTGCTACAACCCCTAGTAGAAAATGCTCTTTACCACGGTATCAAGGAAAAGGACGGTCAGGGACATATTAGAGTTTCTGTCCAGAAAAAGGATACAGGGCTTGTCATCCGCATTGAGGATGATGGAGTTGGTTTCCAAGATGCTAGCGATAGTAGTCAAAGTCAACTCAAACGTGGGGGAATTGGTCTTCAAAATGTTGACCAACGGCTCAAACTTCATTTTGGCGAAAACTATCAGATGAAGATCAATTCTGCACCCGAAAAAGGGACGACGGTTGAAATATACATAAATAGAATAGAAACTAGTTAACTCCCAGTCAATTCTGGGAGTTTTACTTTGAAAAATCAGAATAATCAGTTCGTCTTGATAAAATCAGTAAAAAAAGATATGATAGATAGTGACAAAAGAGGTATAAGTATGACGGGAAAAGACATTCAAAGAGAAACAAGCCAGATTGTAAAAGATGTATTAGAAAAAGCT
>CALHBZ010000175.1 GCA_937930605.1 Streptococcus oralis | reverse complement strand
GTGCCTATAAGACATTGGGAGCAGATGCAGTTGGTATGTCTACTGTTCCTGAAGTTATTGTTGCAGCACACTCAGGCTTGAAAGTTCTCGGTATTTCATGTATTACTAACCATGCTGCTGGTTTCCAAGAAGAACTCAATCACGAAGAAGTTGTAGAAGTGACTGAACGTGTCAAAGGTGACTTCAAAGGCTTGCTTAAAGCGATTCTTGCTGAATTGTAATGAATACTTACCATAGAAAGGTAGGGTGAAGTGTTCTGATTTGAACACGAGCGGAAAGCTTTTCTAGAGACTCAGAAAGGAAGGGGAGTTCGGATTTGAATTGAACCTGAGCTGTTCTCTTCTATATCATAAAAATTAAGAAAGAAAGGAATTGAACCCACCCTAAAAGCAGTGAGAAAAAGACAGTTGGTCTAGCGAGCATCGCTCACTGCACCCAACTCCTATTTTCCCTTTGCTTTTTGACGGGTTTGGTATCTTTCTAAATATCAAATATAAATTAAAGAAAGGATGGGTAAACCGTATTTGCTGAACTGAATACGGGCGGAGAACTGTGTAAAAAAGATAAACTGTCTAACATCTGCGATGCTTCGTCAGTTTCCTATTTTTACTTTGTTCTCTGTCGCTATCCTAAATATACAATAAAGAAAGGTAGAGCAAGGTGTTCTAATTTGAACACGAGCGGAAAACTCGGAAAATAGATAATCTGATTGAGAAATCAGGATTTCTCGTCAGATTCCTAATTTTCAGTCGTTTTCTTGTCGCTCTTTGTATCATAAATTATGTCTATCCATATTGCTGCTCAGCAGGGTGAAATTGCTGATAAAATTCTTCTTCCGGGGGATCCTCTTCGTGCGAAATTTATTGCGGAGAACTTCCTTGAAGATGCTGTTTGTTTTAACGAAGTGCGTAACATGTTTGGCTACACTGGTACTTACAAGGGTCACCGTGTATCTGTCATGGGAACTGGGATGGGAATGCCATCCATTTCGATCTATGCCCGTGAGTTGATTGTGGATTACGGTGTGAAGAAATTGATTCGTGTGGGAACTGCTGGTTCTTTGAATCAAGATGTTCACGTCCGTGAATTGGTCTTGGCACAAGCAGCTGCGACTAACTCAAACATCATCCGCAACGACTGGCCACAGTACGATTTCCCACAAATTGCTAGCTTTGATTTGCTAGATAAGGCCTACCATATTGCAAAAGAACACGGTATGACAACCCACGTTGGGAACGTTTTGTCGTCAGATGTCTTTTACTCAAACTATTTTGAAAAGAACATCGAGCTTGGTAAATGGGGAGTTAAAGCTGTGGAAATGGAAGCAGCAGCTCTTTATTATCTTGCTGCCCAACACCACGTTGATGCACTTGCTATCATGACCATTTCTGATAGCTTGGTTAATCCAGATGAAGACACAACAGCTGAAGAACGCCAAAACACTTTCACCGATATGATGAAGGTCGGCTTGGAAACCTTGATTGCAGAGTAAACATCGTATTACTTTGAGATAAGGTTATTTCTAAGATTGATTCAAATGCTTTAATCTCAAATATATCAGTAATAATAAAGAAAGAGTTGAAAATCAGATTGCTGGAGCTATTGGTTTTCAACTTTTTTAGAACCCAGCTTAAGGAGAAATGTGATGGATAAAATTGAACAATTACAAGACTTGATAGATCAAAGCCAACGGATTGTTTTCTTCGGAGGAGCAGGAGTGTCAACCGAGTCCAATATCCCAGATTTTCGTAGTTCAGATGGTGTCTATAGTTATCAGTTAGGCCGTCATTTTACGGCAGAGCAACTCGTTTCTCGGACCATGTTTGAGCGCTATCCAGAAGATTTTTTTGACTTTTATAAGAAATACCTGATTTATCCAGAAGCCAAGCCTAATGCTGCTCATACTTATCTAGCTGCTTTGGAAAAGACAGGTAAGCTAAAGGCTGTTGTGACACAAAACATCGATAGTCTTCATGAAATGGCTGGCTCCCAGAAGGTCTTTAAATTGCATGGGAGTGCGGACCGAAATTACTGCCTAGGTTGTCATCGTTTCTATGACTTAACTGCCTTTCTGGCCCTCGAGGGACCTGTTCCCCACTGCTTAGACTGTGGTAAGGTGGTCAAGCCTGACGTGACTTTGTATGAAGAATCACTTGATATGGATGTCTTTAGCCAAGCTGCACAAGCTATTCGGCAAGCAGACTTGCTGATTATTGGTGGGACTTCCTTGGTTGTTTATCCTGCAGCTAGCCTAGTAAACTATTTTTCTGGGACAAATCTGGTCCTTATCAATAAAACCAGTATTCCACAAGACAGCCAAGCTACATTGGTCATTGAAGGCAAGATTGGGGAAGTCTTTTCGAAATTGAGACAATAGAAGGATTTTAGAAGATAGCAACAAAATCTTGTTACTTGAAAGAGAAAACTATCTCATTTACTGACCACTATATCGCTCTTTGAGAGTTATTAAAAACTGGCTGAGAAAATCAAAACACCTTCATAAATATGATGAAGGTTGGTTTGGAAACCTTGATTACAGAGTAAATTTGTAATAGAAAATCCTGATTTCATTTGAAATCAGGATTTTTTCATGGATGCGATTTTTTCTGGGTCTGGTGTAACACGGAGGGTCTTTTGTCCAGTATAGGTCACAAAGCCGGGTTTGCCACCTGTTGGTTTGTTGAGTTTTTTGACTTCTATCATGTCAACCTGCACCAGATTTGACAGACGTCCCTTGGAGAAGTAGGCAGCTAGTTCGGCCGCATCTGTCTTAACTTCATCAGAAGGGTCAAGATTTCCTGAGATGACGACGTGGCTTCCAGGAATGTCCTTGGCATGGAACCAAAGTTCCTCCTTGCGGGCCATTTTAAAGGTCAATTCCTCATTTTGCAGGTTGTTTCGTCCGACATAGATGATGGTCTTGCAATCGCTCGCCAGATACTGTTCTGGTTTTTTGCGTTTCTGGATTTTCTCCCGCTGTCTTCTACGGATAAAGCCTGTTTGGATTAATTCTTCACGGATTTCAGCGATTTCCTCCAGTCCAGCTTGGTTGAGAACCGTTTCGACGCTTTCAAGATAGAGAATGGTTGCCTTGGTTTCCTCAATTAGCTCAGTAAGGTATTTGACAGCTTCTTTGAGTTTCTGATAGCGTTTAAAGTAGCGCTGGGCATTCTGGCTGGGAGTCAAAGCCTTATCAAGTGTGATGGTGATAGGCTGATTGGTGTAGTAGTTGTCCAAGGTAACCTGATCTTGGTCATTAGGTACTTGATGAAGGAAGGTTGTCAACAATTCTCCTTTTTGGCGAAACTCCTCAGCATTGTCTGTCGCCAGCAATTCTTTTTCTTGCTTTTTGAGTTTATGGCGATTTTTCTGAAGTTCATTTTCAACACGGCGAATGAGTTCGCTAGCTTGCTGTTTGACGCGGTCGCGCTCGGCTTTATCCTTATAATAGGTATCTAAGAGATCCGAAAGACTGGCAAAAGGCTCTCCTATACGATTGGCAAAAGGAACTGGACTGAAGGAAGTCTCTGTTAAGCATGGCTTGGTTTCTTGACTGAAAAAGTTACGGAAAGTGGATAGTTTATCACTAACCAACAGACTTTCCAATTCATTTGCCGTATCGCGTCCTAGCCCTTGAAAGATACTTTGAAGATTTTTTGCAGTTAGTTCTTGGGTTTGCAAGATTTCAAAGAGTTTCTCATCCTTGACTGTAAAAGGATTGAGAGACTCAGTACTTGGTGGAGCGATATAGGTCGATCCGGGGAGCAAGGTGCGGTAGCTATTTTGTGAAAAGCCGACATGTTTGATGACTTCGAGGATTTTATGGCTACTTTTATCCACCAGGAGAATATTGCTGTGTTTGCCCATGATCTCGATAATCAGAGTCGCCTGGATATGATCTCCAATCTCGTTTTTATTGGAAACCGTGATCTCCACAATGCGGTCATTTTCGATTTGCTCGATGGACTCAATCACGGCACCTTGTAAATACTTCCTCAACACCATGATAAAGGTAGAAGGTTGGGCTGGATTTTCAAAAGTCGTTTGGGTCAGCTGAATGCGTCCAAAAACGGGATGAGCAGAGAGGAGCAGGCGATGGCTTTGGCGATTGCTGCGGATTTGCAAGACCAACTCTTGTTCAAAAGGTTGATTGATTTTCTGAATGCGACCATTGACTAACTCTCTTCGCAATTCCTCAATCATGTGGTGTAAAAAAAATCCGTCAAATGACATCGTTCTCTCCTTGTGATTGTATTCCATAGTATTATATCAAAAAGGTAGAATAAAATCATGGAAATATGGTATAATAAAGCCAAGTAAAGAGAATCGAGAAGTACATGTATATTGAAATGGTAGATGAAACTGGTCAAGTTTCACAAGAAATCTTGCAACAAACCCAAGAGATTTTGGAATTTGCTGCCCAAAAAATAGGAAAAGAAGACAAGGAGATGGCAGTTACTTTTGTGACCAATGAGCGTAGTCACGAACTCAACCTCGAGTATCGTGATACAGATCGCCCGACAGATGTCATCAGCCTTGAATATAAACCGGAATTGGACATTTCTTTTGATGAGGAAGATCTGCTTGAAAACCCTGAATTAGCAGAAATGATGTCTGAGTTCGATGCCTATATTGGGGAACTTTTCATCTCTATCGATAAAGCGCATGAGCAGGCTGAGGAATACGGTCACAGCTTTGAGCGTGAGATGGGCTTCTTGGCAGTACACGGCTTTTTACATATCAACGGCTACGATCACTACACTCCGGAAGAAGAAGCGGAGATGTTCAGTTTACAAGAAGAAATTTTGACAGCCTATGGACTCACAAGACAATAAACGAAAATGGAAAAATCGTGACCTGGTATCCAGTTTAGAATTTGCCGTTACAGGGATTCTGACTGCCATCAAGGAAGAACGCAATATGCGAAAACATGCAGTGACGGCTCTAGTGGTTATCCTTGCAGGTTTTGTTTTTCAGGTGTCACGGATTGAATGGCTCTTTCTCCTGATGAGCATTTTCTTGGTAGTAGCCTTTGAAATTATTAACTCTGCCATTGAAAATGTGGTGGATCTAGCCAGTCACTATCACTTTTCTATGTTGGCAAAAAAAGCCAAGGACATGGCAGCTGGTGCTGTGCTTGTGGTTTCCCTTCTTGCCGCAGTGATTGGTGCACTTATCTTTCTCCCACGCATTTGGGATTTACTATTTTAAAGATTAAGAGGAAATTATGACATTTAAATCAGGCTTTGTAGCCATTTTAGGACGTCCCAATGTTGGGAAGTCAACCTTTTTAAATCACGTTATGGGGCAAAAAATTGCTATCATGAGTGACAAGGCGCAAACAACGCGCAATAAAATCATGGGGATTTACACCACGGATAAGGAGCAGATTGTCTTTATCGACACGCCAGGGATTCACAAGCCTAAGACAGCTCTTGGAGATTTCATGGTGGAATCTGCCTATAGCACCCTTCGTGAAGTGGATACTGTTCTTTTCATGGTGCCAGCTGATGAGCCACGTGGCAAGGGGGATGACATGATCATCGAGCGCCTGAAAGCTGCCAAGGTTCCAGTGATTTTGGTGGTCAATAAGATTGACAAGGTCCACCCAGACCAACTTCTGGCTCAGATAGATGACTTCCGTAACCAGATGGACTTTAAGGAGATTGTGCCTATCTCAGCCCTTCAGGGAAATAATGTTTCTCGTCTAATCGACATTCTTAGTGAAAATCTGGAGGAAGGTTTCCAGTATTTCCCAGCTGATCAAATCACAGATCACCCAGAGCGTTTCTTGGTCTCAGAGATGATTCGTGAGAAAGTTTTGCACCTAACTCGTGAAGAGATTCCTCACTCAGTCGCAGTAGTGGTTGACTCTATGAAACGTGACGAAGAGACAGACAAGGTTCATATCCGAGCTACCATCATGGTCGAGCGCGATAGCCAAAAGGGTATCATCATCGGTAAAGGTGGCGCTATGCTCAAGAAAATTGGGACTATGGCTCGTCGTGATATCGAACTCATGCTAGGGGACAAGGTCTTCTTAGAAACTTGGGTCAAGGTCAAGAAAAACTGGCGTGATAAAAAGCTAGATTTGGCTGACTTTGGCTATAATGAAAAAGAATACTAAGTAGAGGTGGGCTCATGCCTGCTTCTTGTTTTTACAGAAGGAGGACTTATGCCTGAATTACCTGAGGTTGAAACGGTTCGTCGTGGCTTAGAAAAATTGATTTTAGGAAAGAAGATTTCTAATATAGAGATTGCTTATTCTAAGATGATCAAGACAGATTTGGACGAGTTTCAAAAGGGAGTGCCTGGTCAGATTGTTGAGTCCATGGGGCGTCGTGGAAAATATCTACTTTTTTACCTGACTGACAAGGTCTTGATTTCTCATTTGCGAATGGAAGGCAAGTATTTTTACTATCCAGACCAGGTACCTGAACGCAAGCATGCCCATGTTTTCATTCAGTTTGAAGATGGTGGTACACTTGTTTATGAGGATGTACGTAAGTTTGGCACTATGGAACTGCTGGCACCCGACCTATTGGAAGCCTACTTTGTTTCTAAAAAATTAGGGCCTGAACCAAGAGAGCAAGACTTTGATTTGCAGTCCTTTCAAGCTGCCCTAGCCAAATCTAAAAAGCCTATCAAATCCCATCTTTTAGATCAGACCTTGGTAGCTGGCCTGGGAAATATCTATGTGGATGAGGTCCTCTGGCGGGCTCAGGTCCATCCAGCTAGAGCTTCCCAAACTTTGACAGTAGCAGAAGCGACAGCCATTCATGACCAGACCATTGCTGTTTTGGGACAGGCTGTTGAAAAAGGCGGATCAACCATTCGAACCTATACCAATGCCTTTGGCGAAGATGGAACCATGCAGGATTTTCATCAGGTCTATGATAAGGCTGGTCAAGCATGTTCATGCTGTGGCACCATCATTGAGAAATTCCAGCTTGGCGGAAGGGGAACTCATTTTTGTCCCCAGTGTCAAAGGAGGGACTGATGGGAAAAATCATTGGAATCACAGGAGGAATTGCTTCGGGTAAATCAACTGTGACAAATTTTCTGAGACAGCAAGGCTATCAAGTGGTGGATGCCGACGCAGTTGTTCACCAGCTACAGAAACCTGGAGGCCGTCTGTATCAGGTCTTAGTTCAGCACTTTGGACAGGAAATTCTCTTAGAAAATGGAGAACTCAATCGCCCTCTCCTAGCTAGTCTCATCTTTTCAAAAACTGAGGAGCGGGAATGGTCTAAGTCAACCCAAGGAGAGATTATTCGTGAAGAACTGGCAGCATTGCGAGATCGATTATCCCAGACAGAAGCGATTTTTTTCATGGATATTCCCCTGCTTTTTGAACAGGACTATGCCAACTGGTTTGATGAAACGTGGCTGGTCTATGTGGATCGAGATGTCCAATTAGAACGTTTCATGAAACGGGATCAACTTTCTAAGGAAGTTGCCGAGTCGCGTCTGGCAATCCAGTGGTCTTTAGAAGAAAAGAAAAAATTGGCGAGTCATATACTAGATAATAATGGCAGTCGTGATCAGCTTGTGAGTCAAGTAGTGAAGTTACTTGAAGGAGGCGATAGCTGTGCAAGAGATTAGTTGGAAAGATAATCTTCGTGTCGCCTGGTTTGGGAGTTTTCTAACTGGGGCCAGTATATCCTTAGTCGTCCCTTTTATGCCTATCTTTGTGGAGCAGTTGGGAATCGAAAGAAATCAAGTTGCTTTCTATGCTGGATTAGCCATCTCAGTTTCAGCTGTTTCCGCAGCTTTCGTTTCTCCGATCTGGGGTATTCTTGCTGACAAGTACGGTCGAAAACCCATGATGATTCGAGCTGGACTTGCTATGACCATCACCATGGGAGGCTTGGCATTTGTTCCAAATATCTATTGGTTAATCTTTCTTAGATTATTAAATGGTGTATTTACAGGTTTCGTACCAAATGCGACGGCTTTAATAGCCAGTCAAGTTCCTAAGGATAAGTCGGGCTATGCTTTGGGGACTTTATCAACTGGGGTAGTAGCTGGAACCCTAACGGGCCCCTTTGTGGGAGGCTTGATTGCTGAAATTTTTGGTATCCGCAATGTTTTTTTATTGATAGGTGCTTTTTTATTTGTAGCTGCAATCTTAACTATTTTCTTTATCAAGGAAGATTTTCAGCCAGTAGCTAAGGAGAAAGCTATCCCAACGAAAGAATTATTTTCTTCTTTCAAGTATCCTAGGCTTTTAGTAAACCTATTTTTGACTAGTTTTGTCATTCAATTTTCAGCTCAATCAATTGGACCAATTCTGGCTCTCTATGTGCGGGATTTGGGGCAATCCGAAAATCTCCTCTTTGTATCAGGCTTGATTGTATCTAGTATGGGATTTTCTAGCATGATGAGTGCTGGAGTGATGGGAAAACTAGGAGATAAGGTGGGAAATCATCGCCTGCTACTTGTTGCCCAGTTTTATTCGGCTCTTATTTATCTCCTCTGTGCCAATGCGACTAGCCCTCTGGAGTTAGGATTTTATCGTTTTCTATTTGGTTTGGGAACGGGTGCTCTGATACCAGGTGTTAATGCATTACTTAGTAAGATGACTCCCAAAGTAGGCATTTCAAGGATTTTTGCATTTAATCAAGTCTTTTTCTATCTTGGAGGTGTTGTTGGTCCCATGACTGGTTCAGCAGTAGCAGGGCAATTCGGCTACCACTCTGTTTTTTATGCTACAGCAGCCTGTGTGGCTTTCAGTTGTCTATTTAACGTGGTGCAATTTAGATCATTATTAAAAGTAAAGGAAATCTCGTGCGAGTAAAAATCAATCTCAAATGCTCCTCTTGTGGCAGCATCAATTATCTAA